>JBCNVJ010000006.1:0-11192 GCA_039630255.1 Fervidobacterium sp.
TATTTGACACATCTTTTAGTTGTTTTAACATGTGTGCATCCCAATTTTTGATAGCACTTTCAGGATAAATAAAGGCGTAAAAAAACGGTGTACCATTGGGTGTATACGGTAGTTTACTATACACTGTGCCAAGCTCGTAGATCATTTTAGAAAGAGAGAAGTCTATATTCTTAGATTCAAATATGTGTTTATCTATAGCATCAAGTAATTCCTGGATATCCAGATCAGTTGTATTCCAACTTAAGTGAGCACTGTAAGAATAACCTATCCAAGATAATGGAAGATGTTGGACGTGCCCATTGTCACCCCAATCTGTTGTAAGTACACCAATTGCGCCAAACTTTTTGCCATTTAAAACTGCACCTTTTATATTTTTGATTGCATTATCGCTTCGCCCTATGAAAGTATTCCATGTAGACGTGCCCGGGCAAACATAAAAAGAAAGCCCACTGTTGTAGTACAATTCACATTTTTTATCAAATGGATGGTTATATTCATATCCCCATACCATAGGTATCATATCTTTTGGAAGCAGGGGTATAAACTCTGGATGATTTTCGATTATATCACCCCAAAACATCACACTTTTCTTGTGCTTTTTTGCTATTTTGTATATCTTCATCAAAAAATCAAAGTACACTTTCGCTTTTCCTTGCCTTTCACAAATTTCCTTAGACTTACCAACACCAAGGTCAAATGTCTCGTCACATCCTATATTGACTTGGTTGCTTTCAAATAATGGTAGTAGTTCATCAAGAAGCTCTTCAATAAGTTTTATAGATCCACGTACTGTTGGTGAAAGCGAAAATGGATATTCATATTTCGTACCCCACGGAGTTACGTATCCATCTGGTGCTTCAGCAAGTGCTCGGTATTTTCTATGCACGAGCCATTTGCTCATATGCCCAAATGTGTTTTGATTAGGTACAAGCTCTATAAATCTCTCTTTGCAGTATTTATCAAGATAAATTACTTCGTCGTGTGTTAATGGTGAATACCCTTTCCAAACTTCTTCATGGTTTGTGTAAGCAAATGTATGCTCAAAATATAGTTGTAACTGATTTATTTTCATTTCAGATAATTTTTCTATTATGTACTCAAAAGTCTCCATTTTTGGTATTCGATCACGGCTTACATCAATCATGATACCTCTGTTTAAGAAATCCGGATAATCCTCAATTAAAAGCTTTGGGAGATTAAATCCAAATAATCTTAAGAGTTGCTTAAATGTTTGAATTGCGTAAAAAAGTCCCGCTTTGTCATTTCCAACCATAGTTACAGAATCATCAATCAAGATTTTATAACCTTGAGCATGTGAAACAATGTCTGAATTTATTTTAAGAACTATGTGAAATGTGTTGAGTTTTTTAGTGGAAGAGCGGATGGTATAATTTCCGCCGTACGTTGATAGTACTTCTCTAAGTAGAATTGCTAAATTCTTTGATTCAACCTCGTCAAAGAAAATTATCCCATTGCTTTCAACTTTTAGAAATCCTTCCTTACGTATCAGTTTTTTTGGATAAGGTATTAACCTAATTTCAATATCTTCCTGTAACATAAGATTCCCCCCTGGTTTTTACAGAAATTTGAAGTTCAATTTTTTCTCATTTGTTCTCTTACTTTAAACAACTCGTCTCTGAGTTTTGCCGCATCTTCGTATCTCAATTCGGATGCTGCTTTGTACATCTCTTCTTCAAGTAAAGCTGCGTATTCTTCAATGGAGAGACTTTCTTTTAATTGGAAAATACTATCTTCGTAAACTTTGTATAGTTCCTCTTCCTTATCTCTAAACGGGGCAAAAATATCTTCCATAATAGGCTTTATTATGCTTTTTGGTCTTATACCATGTTTTTGATTGTACTCGATTTGTATTTTCCTTCTCCTGTTAGTTTCGTCTATCGCCCTTTGCATTGCTGGTGTTATTTTATCGGCATACATTATAACTTTACCATTTTCATTTCTTGCCGTTCGTCCTATAATCTGTATTAACGTTGTTTCACTTCTTAAAAATCCTTCTGTATCAGCATCGAGTATAGCCACCAAAGAGACCTCAGGTAAATCTAAACCTTCTCTAAGTAAATTTACTCCAACAACAACATCAATTTCTCCAGCACGTAGTTTCTTGAGTACTTCTACTCTTTTTATTGCATCAAGCTCCGAGTGGAGGTACAAAGCTTTTATGTTAAGTTCAACCAAATACTCTGCAAGCATCTCTGCCGTCTTTTTCGTTAAGACTGTAACCAAAGCCTTTTCACCTCGTCTTTTTACCTCAACGATTTCTTTTACAAGATCATCTACTTGATATCTCGTAGGCCTAACCTCAACTTGTGGGTCAACCAATCCTGTTGGGCGTATAATTTGCTCAACTATCTGTTTAGAAACTTCCAGTTCAAAAGGTCCCGGAGTTGCCGAAACAAATATTACTTGACTTACCCTTTGCAAAAATTCTTCAAATTTTAAAGGTCTGTTGTCATAAGCACAAGGTAATCTAAAACCGTACTCCACAAGGCTTTTTTTTCTTGACATCTCACCACGGTACATTGCTTTAAGCTGAGGAATTGTAATATGTGATTCATCTATAAAGACTATGTAATCCTTGTCGTAATAATCAAGTAAAGAATACGGTGGTTCGCCAGGTTTTCTACCATCAAAATGTCTTGAGTAATTTTCAATACCTGTACAGTAACCAAGCGTTGTTAAGAGCTCTAAGTCGTTCATAGTTCTTTGAAACAATCTTTGAGCCTCTAGTTCCTTTCCTTGTCTTTTCAATTCTTCTACCCTTTGCTTTAATTCTACTTGAATACCCTTAACGGCGGAGGCTATTTTTTCTTCTGTCGTAACGTACTCTTTTGTCGGATAAACTGTCAACCTATCAAATTGTTCAATTACATTTCTGTTCATTCTATCAAAAGTGTATATTCTATCCACTTCGTCACCAAAAAATTCTATCCTTATCCCTTCGTCTTGATAGGATGGAAACACTTCGATTGTATCGCCACGTAGCCTAAAGCTACCTGTCAAACCTATGTCCTCTTTTCTCTCATATCCAATTTTAACAAGCCTTTTAAGTAGATCAGTAAAGTTAACTCTTTGTCCAACCTCTATTTTAATGTTAAGTGCGTCGAAGTCTCTTGGATCTCCACATGCGTATATTGCGGATACACTTGCAACAACAACAACATCTCTCCTGGTCATGATAGATTTAATGGCACTCATTCGCATTCTGGCTATGATATCATTTATATCCGCACTTTTTTCGATGTACAGATCCTTAGTTGGTACGTACGCTTCAGGTTGATAATAGTCATAGTAGCTGATAAAGAATTCCACTTTATTATTAGGAAAGAACGTCTTGAATTCTGAATAAAGTTGTGCGGCCAGTGTTTTGTTTGGCGATATTATTAAAACAGGTCGATTAACTTCTTTTATAACGTTAGCCATAGTAAATGTTTTACCACTACCAGTTACACCGAGTAGTGTTTGAAACTTATAACCACTATTCAGCCCTTTGACAAGTTTTTCTATTGCCTGAGGTTGATCACCCATGGGTAAATACTCACTTACAAGCTCGAAAACCAATGTTTCTCCTCCTTAAGTTGGATCAACAAAAATAGTTTTAAAGTTTGAGTACAAAACCAATCCGGGTCTGAACCCCTTAGGTTTTTTCACATATTTTATTAGCGTGTAGTCCACTGGTACATTCGTTGAATATTTTCCTTTACTATACATTGCAGCAAGCTTTGCAGCATAAATGAGACTATCTTCATCAATATCTCTGCCGTTTGTCTTTACTATTACGTGCGCACCAGGCATACCTTGTACGTGTAACCACAGATCGTTATTGTTAGCTTTTCTTACAAGTTCGTCATTTTGCCTGTTATTCTTACCGACATATATTGTAAACCCGTTGTATATATATTTTCTTGGTTGGGATAACTGACCATCTCTTTTTTCCCTTTTTTGCCTTTTACTCTTTATCAAATCATTTTCCACCATTTCGTCTTCTATTTCATTCAACTCTTCCAAATGCTCAGCATTTTCTATTGTTATTAAGAGTTGTTGAAAATACATAAGTTCCTTCTCAATTATACTTTTCCTTTCTTCTAAGCCTCTTAATTTCCTTTTCAGTTTTGAGTAGAGATTAAAATAACGAATACTGTTTTCGATTGGTGTTAGGTTCTTCTCAACAGGAACAGTGATATATTCTCCTGTTTCCCAATCGAACAAATCGATGGATTCTATTCCATGCTCAATTTGGTAGCTGTAAATTTTCAGTAATTCTCCATACTTTCTGTATTTATCAGCTTCAGCACACTCTAAAATTTCGTTGATGATTTTTTCTTTCAGTTCCTCGTATTGGTTAATCTTTGTCTTAATTACACTTAATAATTGTTTTCTCTTTTGCTCGAGTATCTCTCTTGTCTCTATAAATTCAAAATATTCGTTAACACACGATACAACATCCTCGCAAAGCTTTTCGTCATTATAACCATTCAACCTTATTGAGGACACATCAACTGGTCTATCATCTTTGTAATACAAAAACACTTTATTATTTCTTAGTTCATCAGCTATGCTCATAAGTCCACCGAACAATGACTTAACATCTGATTCGTTGACTTCTGTTATAGATTTATCTTCAAGACCAGCTCTGTACAGCAACTCTTGTGCAGTGATTTTCGAGAATCCTTGTATCGAAGAATACAAAAATTCAGATAATTTCTTCTTTTTGTCTTTAAATTTACTAATCAAGTTGCCCAAAATTTCATCAGAACTTATTTCTTCAATATTTTTCTTCTCGGAATTAAAAAATACAAATTTTTCACCTGGCAAGAGCCTTCGCATTCTTGTTTCAACTCTTTTAAATGCATCAATAATCTCATCGTTCTCTACCAAAATGACATTTGAGTGTTTGCCCATCACATCAAAGTATATAACATAATTGTGAATTGAACCTATCTCATCTATCTTTTTTAACTTCAAAACGGCTATTCGTTCATGACCATGGCTGAAAAATTCGATAACTTTAGCTCCTCTTATTCTGCTTCTTAATAGGTCCACAAAAACGTTTCTCTCAGGTTCTTTGATTAAGTGATCTACCAATGAAATATGTGCAAAATTTGGATTGACACATACTTTCAGATCTCCAACGTCAAAAGAAAAAAAGAGAGAATTTTTTGAAAGATAAATATTTCGAACATTCAATCCTATCAATTTTTGCGCTATGCAATTGATAATACTTTTCATTACAAAACCATCAAATGGCATAATAAGATAACTCCTCTCTCCAGAATACCTTGGTAAGTTAGTAAATGTGTAAAACATCAATACTCAAGTTCTAAATCAACGATATTTTTTGGCTGTCTTCCAGATAAAATCAATCTTAAATTTTCTACAGTTTCATCAATCCTTCCTTTCTGTCCTTCGATAGTAAACCCACCAACATGTGGTGAAATTACAACGTTTTTTAACGTATGTATTGGATAATGCGAAGGTAGTTGAACTTGATGATCATTACTTGGATAAATGTACCATGTGTCTATTCCTGCGCCTGCAAGTATATTCTCTTTCAAAGCTAAGTAGAGTCCTTCTTCATCTATAAGTTGTCCTCTTCCGACATTTATAAGAAATTTACCATTCATTCTTCTGAGCCTTTCTTTGTCTATAACTCCTATTGTAGATTTAGTAAGTGGTAATGCAACAAAGATAACGTCTCCAAAGTCTATGGCTTCGTCTATATTTGTCGTAATATATTTAACTCCATCAACCAGTGTCATATTCCTTTTGTATCCCATTACCTCACATTCAAAACCAGACAGCAACCTTGCTATGTGTTGTCCAATAGTACCAAGTCCTAATATAGATACCCTTTTACCTTGTAGGGAGAACCAAAAATCCTCCTTTTTAGCACCAGCCTCATATCCATGCCATATTCCCCTGCACAGATCGTTGTGGAATTCAACAACCCTTCCCATAACACTGAGAGCTAATGCTAGAGCTCTTTCAGCCACAATTCTCCCGTTTCCGTGATTGTTACACACAATGATATTGCGTGACTTAATAATATCCAATGGTAATCCATTAACACCCGCCCAGGGAACAATGATATATTTTAAATTCACAGCTTTATTGACTTGATATTCACTCAACGAACCACTAACTATGACATCTGCTTTCTCAATCATGTGTTCAATTTCTTCTCGAACTTTTGGAACTAAGAAAGTATCTTTTGGAAATTCTTTCTTCATCTCTTCTATCCTCTGTGCAAAATACTCTATAATTTTCGTAAGGAAAAGCACATTCATACTCTCTCCTCCGTCTATGTAATAATTGGTGAAGCTATTCATAACAATTATACCAGATCGTGTATAAACAAAATAAAACCCCGAACAAGTCAAATATTCGGGGTTTAATGCTCATTGGATTATCCTTAAAAAAACGTAGACAATGCAAGATAAAGAATAGCACTTACTCCTGCGGAAAACGGTACGGTTATGAACCATGAAATCACAATATCTTTCAGCACATCTATATTAACTACTTCTATACCTCTTGCAAGCCCTACACCAGTGACTGCTCCAACAACCGTGTGTGTTGTACTTATTGGGAAACCAAATATAGATGACAGAAGTACGGTTGTTGCAGTTCCAAAGTCAATTGAAAATCCTCTTGTATTGTTGAGCTCTGTTATATCATGTCCTATTGTTTGCATAACTTTATAACCATACAACAATACACCAAGTGCTATACCAAGCCCACCGATAAAGAGTATATACTTTGGTATTTCAATTGAGGAAACGTGAGTAGTATGGATCTTATTAATCATATATATCAATGCTATAGGTCCGACCGCATTTGCTACATCATTTGCTCCGTGAGAAAAACAAACATATGCAGACGTCATGACCTGCACATTTTTAAATATCCCCTCGACGGCATCGTATTCATTGTTAGCTTTCTTTGCATATTTTCTTATCAGTAAATAAGACAGCAACCACGAAACGGCAAAAAAGGCAATTCCAGTTACGAGCGACGAGCTATAGTTTTTCCTTAGTGTTTTTACTGAAAAGAGAAATGAAATAAGAAAGAAGGTAAAACCAATTAACAATGGAGCAACCTTTTTTGCAGCATTTAAAGGACTTGGACGATGGAGGATAGTAATTGTTAATATTTTAAAAACAAAAAATGCAAGCAAACCTCCAATCACTGGCGAAACGAACCACGAAAGCACTATTTTAAACAATTTCGTCCAATAAATCACTTTAATACCACCACTTACTAAACCGAAACCAACCATACCTCCTATTATTGAATGAGTAGTAGAGACAGGCATTGCAAAAATAGTAGCCAGCATAACCCACGCACCTGCTGCAAGTAAAGCAGAAATTGCACCGTACATCACAAGCTTAGGATCCGTAATGTGTTCTATAGAAACTATTCCATTTGCTATCGTTTTCGTAACTGTTGCGCCAAACATAACAGCCCCAAGAAATTCAAGTACGGATGCAAGCAAAGCTGCTTGCTTGGGGGTAATAGCTCGTGCACCAACAGCCGTTGCCATACCATTGGCAACATCATTTGCACCTATGGTAAATGCCATGAACATACCCACAACTACTGCAAAGAATATTATCATAGTCATTTCCTCCCCTATATATGTGTTATCATTCTAATTCTTTCCACAATGTTTTTTGCTCTATCTTCAATACGCATCAACAGAACAACAACACTGTTTAAAAAAACAATATCAACTGGATTTAGCTCAAACTTTTTAGTAAAGAGTTTCTTACCTATAGCCAATCCAAGAATATCACTTGAATGCTCTTCTTTCTCAACCAGGTTAACTCTCTCATCTTCTGATTTAATCTCCTTAGGTGAAAAGGCAGACTCTACTATTGTTTTAAGTTCCTGGGCTGTTTCACTCATATGTTTTACACTATCAGAAACAAGTTTTACAAGCATCAAAATATCATCCTTGACATCTTTCGGTACTTCATTAACGTTGTTCATCGTTAACATTTTCAAAATATCATCTACAAGATCTATAATAGAATCCATGTTGTGTAGTATATCGAGAAAATCGGTTTTACTAAAATAAGTCCACTTCAATTTTGCGTAAATTTCTCGTACTCTTATCTTTATACGGTCAGCATCATCCTCAAGTTTATCTATTTGTTTCGAAAATTCTTCCACATTCTGCCCTTCAAAATATGTCTCGAAGGCTTGTCTCATTATCTGAGAAGCTTCCACGCAAAGCTTTGTGTGTTCTAATAGTAGTTCAAGTGGTGATTTGTAAGGTATGAGTTTATTAAAAATATTTGCCATAAGCACACTCCTTTCAAAAGATTCGTAATGCGAAAAAATTATACCACAGATCTGAGCAGTGCTGCTATAAACAAAAATGTCAATGACATAACAACTTCACAACTAATGCTTTAAAAAAGCTTATCATTGAACTACCTAATTGTTTT
The DNA here is from genome assembly GCA_039630255.1 of Fervidobacterium sp. Lineage (GTDB taxonomy): Bacteria > Thermotogota > Thermotogae > Thermotogales > Fervidobacteriaceae > Fervidobacterium. The sequence goes on from JBCNVJ010000006.1 coordinate 8,472, forward strand.
ACCAAATGTGTTAATGGTTTCCTATTAGGATAGCTGACAGAGGATTTCTTAACAATTTCTGTGAGTAATCTTTGAAATGCATTAATTAAATTTAGCATCGGGTATACCACAGAGTGAATGTCTTCGAACTATCTATCGATCTTATAACTCACAAAATAGCTCAATACGCAGTTGATTTTGAAAAATACAAGATGTAATGAAAATCTTAAAACGACTATCTTCATACCACTTTCTGCAAATAAGTAAGCCAGAAAGGTACTAATTTCACTTTGTTTCAACTCTTTAAATTCTACTCAATTGAAGATGCTCTTTAAGAAACTAGAATTTGTAAATTGCAACCTGTAGAAAATTTGTTGAAAATAAGTATATATTATGTATATCATTGTATTTTATTTTTCGAAGTAACTGTTACAAAGCTAATTAACTTATAATTACACTAATAGCGTGTTTAAACAAATACTATACCATAAAACATTTTTCATTTTGTATTATTTATTGACTTAGGTTATACTTATATACTTACGTTTTCTTGCAAAGTAATTCACTTCTTAAAAACGAGATTTAGTAAATAGTAAGCACGCACCTAGAAAAAATGCAATATAAGAAACCTTATATTGCATTTTATGTGTGCCAAAAAACTTTTAAATGCTTATTTATGCGTATTACTATTTGTGAGTTAGGATTTACAAACATCGATTTATGAAAAGCCTAAATAAGTAACCAAACAACCAATTACGTAGATGCTAGCCTTTGTTAATTTAAAAACCTGATCGTTGTGAAATCAAGTAAGGATAAATGTCAAGCTTATATCATCTTCTAAAGAACATACCACGAACATCGTTAAAGACAAAAACTGCGGAATTGTTTAAGTACAACTTAATTCTTTCGAGAAATCTTTGAGCAAGCTCGTCACTGGCAAATAACTCTATAATTATCGGTAACGATGGCTGTACAATTTCTTTGATAGTTGTGTGCAATTTTTTGTCAAATATAAATCCCTCAATTGCTTTGTATTCGACGAAATCAGATATACCAACCTCAAGTGCTATCTCCGCGATTACTCTGTTTAATGGTTTGTTATGAAACTCTTTACATCTTTCATTCTCTCGCACGTATATCTTTATAAATGTACCAAAAAAATCCTCCATGTTGTTTCCTCCATTTCTCTAATGAAATTAGTGTTATCTGATGAAAGCGCGGATACATAATCGACTTTGGTAAGAATAATAAGATATTCGTTATTAGTAGAACTATCATAAGACTAATAAATTTTTGTATGTATAACAGATTAGTACAAGAAAGTATATATTTAAAAATACATATACTATGTTGAGTCGAAGAGAGTATATTAGTAAATGCTAAAATAGATAACACTAAGTATTTTAGTACGCCCAAATTTTTGTATTCCAAAAAAATTCTATACTAATATATCAACCACAATCTTTCCAGCGAATGCAGCTGAGAGTCCTAAAAACAAATTAAGAATTACATTTATCATTGCATAATAATACTGTGAATTTATTATCAGAGCTACAGTTTCGTAACTCATTGTGGAGAAAGTTGTCAATCCACCAATAATTCCAGTGGAAAGGAATAACCTAAGCGTTGGATCTATATTTGCATAGATTGATAATTCCATTATTATGCCAATTAAAAAACTTCCTACGACGTTTACAACCAATGTACCATACGGTATAAACGTTTCGGGAAATATTTCGTTCATCTGAAGTGACACGAAATAGCGTAACACGCTACCCAAAAAACCACCAATTCCAACAGCAAGGATTCTCGTCAATTCCATTTTCCTCCCCCTTAATTAAGTGTAAGATTTCTCATAGTACTATTGTATCATTCTCTCTGTAAAGGTGCTATAATATTTTCATTGGAGGTGATTTTATGAATTATTTAGAATTGTTTAAACCTTTTGTTTATGAGGATGAACATGTTAGATTACCTTACAGATTATTCGTACCAAATCTTATAAATGGGCAAGAATATCCGCTTGTTATTTTTTTGCATGGCGCTGGTGAGCGTGGAGAAGACAACGAAAGGCATATAACGGCAAATGAAGGAGCTACTACATGGGCAAATCCGGATTTTCAGGAAAAATATCCTTGTTTTGTCCTAGCTCCCCAATGCCCATCTAATGGATACTGGGGAACTTCGTTTAGAGTGTATAATGAGATGTTTAAATTAGGACCTAATTCTTTAATTGCTGCTGTGTCGCTCATCATAGACCAGCTAATTGAAAGGTTCCCGATTGACAAGAATCGAATATACGTAACTGGGTTATCGATGGGAGGATTTGGTACGATTGCTTTACTTACCTTATGTCCAAACAAATTCGCAGCCGGTGTGATTGTATGTGGTGGTGGAAATCCACGCAAAATGAAAGAAATTTTTCATATTCCGCTATGGTTTTTTCATTCAGAAGACGACGATATAGTACCAGTTGAATATTCAAGAGCTCTTGTCCAGGAATTGAGAAGATTAGGGGCAAAAGAGGTAAGATATACTGAATATCCAGCCGGATATATGAAATCTTTACAAATACCACCACATGCATCATGGATAGTTGCATATAACAATAGTGAAATGAAAGAATGGCTTTTCAGCAAGAAAAAGGTTTAAAAAAACAGTCTACACCTATTTTTGGTGTAGACTGCTTTTTTAGGAACTTCAAATTTAGTTACTTTTAATGTGTTCCCCTTCGTGATTTCC
>JBCNVJ010000060.1:0-3665 GCA_039630255.1 Fervidobacterium sp.
GTGGATATAAATTACATCATCCTTGATGGCAAAAGCGACCAAATAAAGTGGAATAAAGATTTTTGGAATTCTTTTTTTTGATTTGACGTAGAATTCATCTTCCATCCACGGCCTGAACGATATAAAGTCTCCAATGAGTATGGAGCCGTCTTTTGTTGCGTTTTCCAAGAATACTTTTCTGATCTCAGATAAATTACTCTCAAATTTTTTCGATGGAGAAAATCTTAGAAGGTAGATTAAAATCTCAAATGAGAAATATGACAATACAGCAATTCCAAAGGTATTTTTTATAAATTTTAGTATAAAGAGAAATTCTTTAAGAAACTCAATATAACCAAGAAAGTCAATTGAAATACTTAATAAGATGATTCCAACTACTGTACCAAAGATAGCACTTATCGGAAAACGCAGAAAGAAATCTTTGTCCGTTTTCATCAATATCCCCCTTTTTCAGTTAAGCTCTGTATCTTATTCTTCGATATTTTTAATGAATTCTTCATATTTTCTGTCTATTTCTTCCTTTTCTTTTTTTATCAACGAAAGTTTTTCTCTTGCTTTCATTAGTAACGTTATAGCCTTAGAGTAAAGTTGCATTTGCTTTTCTATTTCAAGTTCAGAAGACAAAAACTTTGATTTTATGAACTCAACAATTTCTAAAAGTTCTCTAAATTGAAGCTTATCTATATCTTCTTCTTTGAGTTTTAATACATCCTGTATATCCTTTAACTCCATGACTATTCCTCCTTGATTAAATTACCTTTGCTCTTTAAGCAACGAAAATAATACTTAATCTTGATCGATTTTTTCAATTCTAGCACCAACACTGCCGTCTAAGAAGTTAAGTACCACAAGATCGTTTTGTGATAAATGCTTCTTGCCTTGTACAATTGTTCCATCTTTTGTAACAACAGCTCCACCGAATAAGAATGCTGAAAATGGTCCACCTATTTTCAGCAAATCTTCTCTCTGAGCTTCAATTATACTCATTCTAGAAACATATGTTTTTTCAAGAATTTCCGATAGATTTTGTAAATTTTCAATTCTTTGTTTTTGTAATTGGATTTCCATTTGTAAGGTCTTTGATAATAATTCACTATCTTGCTCAAATGTTTGGTTTATCTTTTCAATCTGAAGATCTATATTATCTGATAATGATTTTAAGAAGCTTTTTGAAAGCAACCTTTCATGTTCACTTACAGAAAATAAATTATAGATTGTTTCACTGTCTCTTATTAGTTCTTTATACATTTTCGCAAGATTTTTATTAAATATATCTTCGAGAACTGTCTTGGTATCTCTACCAATTCTTGTTGCCACAACTTCAATTTTGCTGAGAATTAATTGCCTTATTTCTCTGTAACTTGTTTCTGTCAGGTTAAGGTAACCTTTTAACTGGTTTGATATTTCTTTTGCAACCGCCGTTGGTGTAGGGAACCTGCGCCAAGCAACAAAATCTGGTATCGTTTCATCTTTTTCATGCCCTATTCCGGTTAGTACTGGAATAAATTTATTCATGTAAGCAATACGACGCGCCAAGTTATAGTCGTCAAAGTACATCAAGTCGCTTGGACCACCGCCACCGCGAATTATAACTATAACATCGTATTTTACCATAGATTCTCTGCAAAATAATTCTATTTTATTCAACGCCGAGATTACTTCTTCAGCGGTGGTTGCACCTTGCATCGAAGATTCATACAAGTGTACAACGGGACGCATAGTATCAGGCACAAGGAGGTTAGATAAAAAGTCAAAATATCCCTGTGCTGTCTTAGATGAAATCACGGCTATATATTTAATTGGTTCAAGTTCGCTTAATTCATGTAGGACTTCCGTTAATAACCCCTCTTTTTTTAACAGTTGCTTTATCTTTTGTCTTCTTTGCAATATATCAGATTCTCCTTGCGGTAGTACAGAATCTGCCCAAAAACTAAGTTGAGCTCTATCAGAGTAAAATGACAATCTTCCTTGAAATTCCCACTTCTTGTGCTCCAGCTCGTATGGATTTTTTAAACCCAGTGTATTTAAAATCGTATGCGTAAGATTTTTCCATATTATAACAGTTAACTCTGTTTTTTTGCCGTCTGTTGTTTCCTGGGAAACAGTTATATAAAGCGAACCATTGTACGGTTTTACTTTAACCACATCCGCGGAAAATTTGTATCTTGTTTTCATAAAATCTGTTTCTTTGAGTTTGGATTCAACGTACTCTATAAAACCTCTTAATGTTGAAAATTCAATAATCTGCGAATCGTTATATTTGAATGGTATATTTTCCATCGCTACCAACCTCAATATGCTTTGTTTTCATCTCTCCACTTTTGTCGATTATTCTAAATTCCCATAATCTTTTTCGAGTTTCATAAGCATTTTTAACAGTCTGAATTTCAACATATCTATCACTTACAACTATTTTTTTCAAGTTGTAAATTCCCTTTTTGTAGTTCAGACTTACTCCGTCGTCTTCATAAAACCATGTTTTTGCTCGTTTACCTAAGAAAACATTCCAAACTATTTTATCAATTTTTTCAAAATCGACAAATTGTTGTGGCTGTGCAGTTGGAATTGCCGTGTTAATAAGCTGAAATGCAGGTACATATTCAATCGGAGTATCTACTACATTCCATCCCTTTTTATATATTTTTCCATCAAAGATATTTATAGCTTTGTTGGGTAACCAAACAAGTCTTTTTTGCACATCGGGTCTGTAAACTGGTGCAACAACTATTGCTTCACCAAACATAAATTGATCTTCTATAGAAAGCGCTTCAACTGTCTTGAAATCGTAAACCATAGGTCTAACTAATGGAACATTCTTCATTAATCCAACCATGTACTGTGTATATATATATGGTATCAGGCGATATCTGTATTCTATAATACTTCTCAATATATTTTCAACATTTTTTCCAAACTCCCATGGTTCTTGCCTTTTTGTACCTATTGCCGAATGATTTCTAAACATTGGACTGAACAAACCAAGCTGCATATATCTCACTAACATTTGTGCATTTACATCACCACCGAACCCTCCTACGTCAAACCCGGAATAAAACACCCCTGACAAGCTCAACGAATTAATTCGAATCACTTCTTGAAGAATATGTTCCCACCAACTATGGTTATCCCCAGTCCAGACACCACCGTATCGTTGTATTCCAGAGTAAGCAGATCGTGTTATTAGGAAAGGTCGTTTTTTAAGCTGTTTTTGAATCAGTTCACTTGTGGCTCTTGTCATATTTAGGCCATACGTATTTCTAACCTTCCAATGCGGTATTCCGTCGATATGGAATATCTCATCTCCATGACCTTTTCGACCAATTTCTCCGATTTTTCCAAGCGTGCTTGCAAGGTTTATTCCATCTTCCAAACTTGCGCTTTTGAGCCATTTACGAGCTTCTCTCAAATCTTTTTCAGTAGCAAATATGGCTATTTCATTCATATCGTTCCAAAAACCATCAATTCCCTCTTCAAGGTACTTTCTTGCATTTTTTGACCACCATCTACGCACTTTTGTTGCTCTAAAATCTGGAAACCTTACCCTACCAGGCCAGACCGCTCCTTCAAAGTCTTCCCCGTTTTTATCTTTCAAAAAATATTTACCCTTTGCTTTTTCAAAAATTTCGTAACCGTTTTCAACCTTGACACCTGGATCGAGTATAGAT
>JBCNVJ010000061.1:0-10602 GCA_039630255.1 Fervidobacterium sp.
TTAAATTATTGTTTAAAACAACCACTTTCCCATTGTCACCAAACAGATAAATAAACCCTTCACCATCAATTAGAGGTCCACAGCTACTTGCCGAATTTAAATATTTTACATGTACTTCGCTTCCAGAAGGGTCTATTTTGTACAAAATTCCGTTTGCACTTAACGCATAAACAAAACCGGCTTCATCCATAGCCATTGGAACGACAAACTCTCCGGATATTGAAATTTTTAATGTTGGTGTTGAAAAAGTGTTCGCATTGGTTTCATAAAAGTTACCGTTTGAAGTCATAACGTATAATTTAGATTTGTCAGGGGTAAGTATTGGAGGAATTTTGATAGGTGAATCAACTGTACGCATTGCAGATTCCGCAGCGACTTTAATAGGTGTTGCTCCTGAAACATTGTAAACCGATTTATAAATCGTACCTGATAACGTTCCAAAAAATGCGTAAACTTTACTGTTTGTTTTGTCCGCATAACCAACAAGTCCCATAGAAGCATTGTCTATATTTTCTGTAACAACGGAACTTGTTTCAACCTTGTGAATTACGAACTTATTTTGCTGATTCTGAGCTTGAGCAGAAACGTAAACAACATAGTTGTTATTTGAGCCAAATTCTAAATATGCAGGAGGTGCAACTACATTCACTATTCCTGAAGCTTGTCCGCGGGTAGTCACCGCTCCTGTTGGCGTTATTTCATACAACTCTCCAAATTTTGATAAAAACAAAATATTACCACCGTTTTTTACTATTAACCCCGGCCCTTGTTTGCCTATCTGCTTAATGTATCCAGTTTCAGCCCACAAACCTTCGTAGTAGAATGAAAATATAACACTACTGATAGCAAAACAAAAAATAACCAAAATGTTTGCAAACTTCATCTTATATCCCTCCAACCAAATGTCTCTCTATAATTAATTATCGGCCTAGGTTGATGGAAAGTTAAGAAAATTTCATCAATTTACTGAGCGTAAATTAGAAATTTTCCAATATCTCGCATTAGATTTCCACTTCTGTCGGCAACGTTCATAATAGATAGGTAATAGTATCCAACAGCAACATATGTCGAAACAGCAAATGTTACCCTTCTAAGATCGCTTGAAACTTCGAAAACATCCATAACAAGATCTCTATAAAATCCTTCGCTTTCATCTTCTTTAATAAGTAACCTTGGTTTTGTCGTTAAGCTTATTCCGCCTGGATCTTCAACTGTTAACTTAAATGTTATGAGCCCTGGGGAAACAAAATTATCCTGACCAAGTTTTAGCTCGACACTATTAGCGTACAAAGAGACAAACTTTGGTCCATTGTAATCTCTTACAGATATCGTACTTTCAGCAATACCCGCCCTTCCATCTTCAGACTCTGCATAAATTGTTATGTAATGTTCACCCTCTTCCACCTCCCAGAGAGTGAACAGTTGAGGATTTTTAACATTTTCGTTTGGATATTCAGCAATCCTTTTTCCATCCACAAGATATGTTATCTTAGAATATTTTACATCCTTTTCCTCAGGTATCATAGCTATCACGGCAGTGCGACCGGTAGTTAATTCGCTAGGACTCAGTTCTATCTTGAACCTTAACGCTGCCCCACCAACGTATATTCTTTTTGCAAAAGTGTACATATTCCCTTCTTTATCGTAAGCTACAACGTTTATTGCATGAGTTCCTGTATCTTTTTTACCTATGGAGATTTCTTCCGTATAAATGGTTCCACTTATATTTCTTTCAACAACAGCCTCACCATCAAAAGTTATCCTAAATTTATAAAGTTCAACATTATCTTTCAAAGTAACCCTGAGCGTTATATTTGATTCTGGGGAATAGAAAGTATCAGCTGATACAGTTATTTCAGGTGGAACTCTATCAATCCGGTTTACTTGAAGAATCAGGGTAGTTGAATCTTGCGTGTCGTATGCTTTCGTTCTTACAAACAACTGGATTAAACCATTCTTTTGAACTCTTCCAAGCCTAATAAAATTGTAACCGGGGGAAACTTGAGTATTAGTTGTGCTTGGTGAATCAACTAATAAACCATTTGCAGTCAGATCTATCTTTGGATTGTTACTTCCAATTTTTAGTTGCAATAATACTTCATCACCTTCATACAACTTGTTTGGTATAACACTTATTTTCTCTATGTAAGGGGGGGAGGAATCATAAACAATAACTTGTTTTTGATCTACATAGGTTTTGCCATCAACAACAGAAAATCCTTTGGCTTCCACTTTATAAATTCCTGGCTTTTCTGGTTTCCAGCTAAACTTGTAAGGATAAGATTTCAACAGTTCTGTGATCTTTGTATCACTACTTTCTATACTCAAGAATATTTTGGGAATACCAGGTTCAAGTGTTTCAATCATCATATCAATAATTTCTCCAACTTTTCCAACTTGACTCACTTTGATGTCTAAAGCTTTGAGAGGTTGGTTGAGTTCTGCTGATTTCATACAACTTTGGAACGCTACAATCGAAATAACTGCCAAAACAAAAACTCCGGCTGAAATTGCAAATCTTCCCACTTTCTCACTCCCCAAAGCACTCAGTTTTCATGTAGATTATTCTTTGTTTTTCGTTTCATCTCCTAAATCTAACTTGATTTTTCAAAAATGTGTGTTATAATTTTGCTGGATTGTGTCCGGGGCCGTAGCTCAGGTGGGAGAGCGCTACCATGGCACGGTAGAGGTCGTGGGTTCAAGTCCCATCGGCTCCACCAAAAAAATCAAGTTTTTGCGTAAATTATTAACGTTGGGCGTTTGTTCCCAACGTTTATTTTTTACTCGCAAGCAAAAATTTGCATTGACTTAATGTGAAAAAAAGCAAAAATGACATGTAAAGATCAATAGTTTTATTTAAAATGGATTAATTGCAATTTTTCAGGATTCACAATTTGCTTTTTTTTGTTATACTCAAATTAGCACACGAAATATTAGAGTGATAATTAAGCCAAAACTGTGACAGGAGGGGGTAAAGTGTATGAAAGTGAAGCCACTTGGTGAAAGACTGCTTATAAAGCCTATTGTCGAAGAGAAGAAAACAGCAGGAGGTATTGTGCTTCCAGATGCAGCGAAGGAAAAACCTATGAAAGCTGAAATAGTTGAAATAGGTAAACTTCCCGAAGGTTGCGAGCTTAAAGTTGGAGATAAGGTTATTTTCAACAAATATTCCGGTACGGAAATAAAAATCGAAGAGGAAGACTATATCATTATCGATGTAAACGACATTCTTGCAAAAATTGAACAATAAAGGAGGAGGTGTGAGTTATGGCAAAGTTGTTGAGATACAGTGAAGAAGCAAGAAGGTCTCTTGAAGCAGGTGTTGATGCAGTTGCTAATGCTGTTAAGATAACGCTTGGTCCAAAAGGGAGAAATGTTGTTATCGAAAAATCTTGGGGTAGTCCAACTATTACAAATGATGGTGTTTCTATCGCAAAAGAAATTGAACTTGAAGACAAATTCGCAAATTTAGGTGCTCAGCTTGTGAAAGAGGTTGCAAGTAAGACAAATGATGTTGCAGGTGACGGTACAACAACAGCAACAGTACTTGCACAAGCAATGATTAAAGAAGGACTAAAAATGGTAGCAGCAGGCGCAAACCCAATACTTGTGAAAAGAGGTATTGATAAAGCTACAACCAAGGTTGTCGAAGAAATTAAGAAGATTTCCAAGAAACTTTCAAGCACAGAAGATATTGCTCATGTCGCAGCAATTAGTGCAAATAGCGAGGAAATAGGTAAACTTATTGCGGAAGCAATGGAAAAAGTTGGAGAAGACGGTGTTATTACAGTTGAGGATAGCAAAACGATCGATACCTATGTCGAATTTACAGAAGGTATGCAATTTGATAGAGGTTACATATCGCCATACTTTGTAACAGATCCAGAAAAAATGGAAGTTGTTTACAACGAACCATTCATACTTATAACTGACAGAAAACTTTCGAATGTCAAACCTCTCATTCCAATTCTTGAGAAGGTTGCTCAAACTGGTAAACCTCTCGTAATTATTGCAGAAGATGTTGAAGGTGAAATGCTTACAACACTTGTTCTCAACAAACTTAAAGGTACACTCAACACAGTTGCAGTAAAAGCTCCTGGTTTTGGTGATAGAAGGAAAGCAATGCTACAAGATATCGCTATCTTAACAGGTGGTATTGTTGCAAGTGAAGAGGTTGGAATTAATCTTGAAGATTTGACATTGCAAGATCTTGGAAAAGCAGATGTTGTTAGGGTTAAAAAAGACGAAACAATAATCGTGGGTGGTAAAGGTAAACTAGAAGAAATCAAAAAGAGAATTGCTCAAATCAAAGCTCAGATAGAACAAACAACAAGTGAGTACGAAAAAGAAACACTCCAAGAGAGAATGGCAAAACTTGCTGGTGGTGTTGCAGTAATTAAAGTTGGTGCCGCAACAGAAACAGAACTTAAAGAAAAGAAACACAGAATCGAGGATGCTCTTAGCGCTACCAGGGCAGCAGTCGAAGAAGGTATAGTTCCTGGCGGAGGAATTACGTTGTTAAGAGCAAAAAAAGTTCTTGAACCACTCCTTGGTGAGCTCACTGGTGATGAAAAACTCGGTGCACAAATTGTTTACAATGCACTCGAAGCACCTATCAAACAAATTGCTACCAACGCAGGTTACGATGGTGCAATTATTGTACACAATGTGCTTTCAAAAGATGAGGTTGCCTATGGATTTGACGCATTGAAAGGTGAATACTGCAACATGTATGAACGTGGTATAATTGACCCGGCAAAGGTCACAAGAAGCGCTCTCCAAAATGCTGCATCAATCGCAGGTATGTTGTTAACAACCGAAGTTCTTGTTGTTGAAAAGCCTGAAGAGAAAAAAGCTGCATCAACTCCTGAAATGCCAGAATATTAATAAACAAAATGATAAAGCCAGGGTGGGAATTCACCCTGGCTTTTTATTTTTTGTAATTCACAATCTACGACTCAAAAGGGGTTGTTTTTATGCGCGTAAGGCTTTTGGCTGTAAGCGATATTCGTGGGACAATTGCTTTGAGTGAATCTGACAAAATAGACTGGTCAAGTAAAGAAGATAAACAATTTTTTAAAAAGATAACGATGCAGTCCGGTGTTGTAATCATGGGACGTAAGACATTCGAAGCTATTGGTAAAAAGTTACCTCAAAGAGTTAATGTTGTATTAACTCACAACAGCGAATATGTTTTCGGTGATCTACTACCAGACATAGTATTATCAGGAAGTTGTAAGAAAATTTTACAGGATCTTCTTGAACTTGGCTACAATGATGTTTGTGTTATTGGTGGTCAAAGTGTTTTTACACAATTCGTACGTGAAGGTGTTGTAACAGACCTCTACTTAAGTATAGAGCCTATCGTGCTTCCAAGTGGAATAAACTTGTTTAGCAATGAAATATTGAAAAAGATGGAGTTAAAATTAGAAAATATCTTGAAATTAAACGATAAAGGCACAATAAATGTCCATTACGTGGTAAAAAAAGATGTTTAGACGTAATGTATCACGGTGGATTATAAAAGAGATGATTTGAAAAAAGCAAATATTTTGGTAAAATATACATCAGTGTATCGTTTCCAATAAGCATACTTGGAGGTGGGGAAATGGTTGCAAAGGATAAACGAACGGTGGTACTTGTAGGGCACAATGGTTCAGGTAAGTCCACTCTCATGACTGCTGCATTGAATATGGGTGGATTCAACGTGACAAGGAAAGAGATTGACTCAGATCCAATTGAGATGCAAAGGGGAGCAAGTATAAACTCGCATGTTGGAACGTTCAAATTTGAAGGAAAACAGTATACGTTTATAGACACCCCTGGTTTCAGTGATTTTATAGGCGAGGTTATAAGCGCTGTATTCGTTTCTGAAAACGTACTTAGTGTGGTTAACGCAACAGCTGGCGTAGAAATTCAAACAGAAAGAACTTGGTCAATAGCAAGTGAAATGGAAAAACCGATAATGGTATTTATCAACCAGATGGATAAAGAAAGGGCAAGCTTTGAGAATACACTTTCTTCTTTAAAAGAAAGATTTGAAGCAAAGATAGTACCTATCGTCTATCCGATAGGTGAGGAATCAAGTTTTAAAGGCTTTGTTGATATACTTTCTGGTAAGGCATACATTTATGATGGAGGAAAATGTAAAGTATCCGAAACACCATCAGAAATAAAAGATAAAATCGACGAGTTCAAAATGTCCATAATGGAAGACATTGTATCAAACTGACTATGGGTTGATGGAAAAATACTTTGCAGAGGAACCGATCCCTCCCACAGAACTAATAAATGCCCTGAGAAAGGGATACATTGAAAGGCAGGTAGTACCAGTACTTGTTGGTTCTGCGGAGAAAAACATAGGTATAGATTTCTTGCTAAGGATAATAAACGACATAGGTGCAACACCTCTTGAGGCAAAACCTTACAAAGGTAAACTTGAAAACGGAGATGAAATACAAATAAATCCATCGGAAACAGACCCACTTGTTGGCTACACATTCAAAGCTGTAGTTGATCCATTTGTTGGAAAATTAAGCTTTATAAAGATAATTTCTGGCAATATGAAACCTGGCGATTCGTTTAACAATGTGACAAGAAACACGCAAGAAAAAGCTGGACATGTGTATTTTGCCAAAGGTAAAGATACATACGAAGTAGACGAAGTTTCATGTGGTGACATCGTAGTATTACCAAAACTGAAAGAAAGCGGTGTCAAAGATACTATCACCCACAAGGATAGAAAACTTACAATCGTTCCTCCAGAATATCCAGAACCAATGATCTCAAAGAGCGTTAATCCAAAATCAAAATCTGATATCGATAAGATAAGTAATGGGCTTAGCAGACTTGCAGATTCTGATCCAACGTTTGCTTGGGAATTTGATCCAGAGACTTCGGAGACAGTTATTTCCGGTATTGGTGGTATGCATTTAGATGTAATGGTTGAAAGACTGAAAAACATTTTCGGTGTAGATGTTGAAGTTGGAAAACCGAAGATAGCTTACAGAGAAACTATTCTCGGAAAAGCAATATCCGAACACAAGCATAAAAAGCAATCTGGTGGACATGGTCAATATGGGCATGTTAAGATCGAACTTGAACCAGCAGAGAGAGGCACAGGATTTGAGTTTGTTGATAAAATCGTTGGCGGTGTAATTCCAAGAAACTTCATTCCATCCGTTGAAAAAGGTATCAAAGAAGCTATGAAAAAAGGTGTGCTTGCAGCATATCCTGTCGTTGATGTCAAAGTTACGCTTTTTGATGGTTCATATCACGAAGTTGACTCTTCAGACATATCATTCCAGATTGCCGCTATTCAAGCATTCAAGAAGGGGATGCAACAAGCAAAGCCTGTCTTACTTGAACCAGTAATGTATGTTGAAATATTTACACCTGATGAAAATGCAGGAGATGTCATGGGAGATATAAGCTCAAGAAGGGGAAGACCCATGGGAATGGAACCAGCCGGTAAAGGTACAACAGTCGTTAAGGCTGAAGTGCCACTTGCTGAAATGCTCGATTTTCAAGGAAGACTATCCTCCATTACAAGTGGTAGAGGATACTTTACAATGAGATTTGCTAAATACGAAGTTGTGCCACCAAACATCCAAGAAAAAATAATTGCTGAGCGCAAAAAATACCTTGAAGAACAAGCGGAAGAGTAATCTAAAGCTAAATCTAAATATCCTTAATAAAAAACCGAGGCATTTTCTATTGCCTCGGTTTTCGTTTTTCTGTATAGGAAACACCTCAAGTTTAGAAGAATAAATAAATGGAGGTGAACTAATGAAAAAAAGTAACTTGATAAAGATATTTTTGGGCATATTCATAGCAATTGTTCTTATATTTATACTCTTTCTCATAGGTTACTCATCTTTCTTAGAAAAACAACTGTATGGCGAAAAATCAAATCTTCTCCAGGCATGGAGAAATTACGTAAGTTATCTTTTTTCTCAAATACCGATTGTAAAAAACTTTGTAAAATATGAAAGCCTTGACATAATGAGTGCTAAGGAATATTTTGAAAAAATTTACAATCAATATTCTATCCAACTCAATGAAAAATTAAAAGAACTGGAGAAAAAAGAACAGGAAATCGCAGAAAAATCAAAACAGATTGACAATATACTAAATTCTTTGAAATCAGTTGAAGAAAGTTGGAAAGAGCAAAGATTGAAAGAGGAATTGAACAAAGTTGAAGACACCATAACATTAAAACGACTTCAAGATATAGTCGACACATTTTCTAATTCTGATCCTGCGCAATTGAGAAGATTGATGAATTCCGATAACATGTCTGTTGAAACATTAGCAATTGTGCTTTCGAGATTGACACCAGATATAAGAGCAGAAATGATCCAGCAACTTACATCAGTTAACCCAACGAAGGCTGCACAAGTAGTTGAAAAAATGGGTGGAGTGGACCAGATAATAAGCGAACTTGACCTTAGAACTGAAAGCTTGAAGAAAACAATAGAGGAAATGGTAACAACCGAAGCAGAAATTGTCACTTTGAGTGGATTTAGTAAAGGATTATCTGCATTTTTAAAAGAAATGAGCTATGACCAATTATGGGATTTCATAACAAAGATAAGATCCAAACCCGATCTTGTTTTTTATCTCATATCAAATGTAGATAACCAAACAATGGTGAGGTTACTCAAGGACATAAAGGATAAGGATGAAGAACTGTTTATCCAAATAATGAACAAGGGGGCGAAGTTTTGAATAATATAATAAATTCAGCAAAGATTTTTGAGATAGCCAATCCAGAGACGATAAAAACCGTAATAAATAGGATACAAAATTCTGAAGAGACAACCGGAAAAACATTCGAAGAAATTCTGCAGCAAATTTTTTCACAACTGAATGATGAAAAACTTAAAGAAACTTCTGAAGATAATAGCAATGCAATTAATCCAAATCAATCAACCGAAAAGCAGAAAGGTAAAAATACCACTTTACAAGCCTCATATGCAGATAAAAACAACCAAAATCAACAAATTTCTGAAAAACCTGTCAATATTGACAAAGAAAAACCAACCGATATCAAAGATATCGAACAGAATTTAGTTATGGAAAACTCTGAAAGTAAAGAAACAAATGAAATAAACCAGAAAGATTTCGAAAATAATAATCCTCAGCTGATACGATTAAATGTTAAAGATGAAAAATCGGGTATAACACAACAGTTACAAAGGTTTTTTGCACAAAAAATTTATACATCAGATACAATAGAACAAAAAAATAATACAGACACTGGTGAAAGCGAAAAACTTGATTGTGTCACAAATTTCGAAAACGCACCCAAGGATTTATCAAATAACCAAAAAACTCTTCCAAGTAAAGAACCTTTGCAATCTTTGAAAAGCATGGTAGGTGAACCAAAAAATCAAACTCACACAAACAGTGGAGAAATTCTCGGCTTAGAAAATATATATTTCGAACTTTCCAAAGCAACCGAGTATCAAACCAGTAAAGATACGAAGATAGATAATCAGAAAGATACAACTCAACTACCAAATCAAGCAAATAATCCAAAGTCACTGAATTTTGTTGATCAACAAAATTACATTAGTTACTCTGAAAACCTGTTCAATGCAACACCAAGTAACATGCATTCTCACTCTATATATACAAAGAAATCTGACAACAGGAGTTCTGAGGACGTATTGCATTCTTACAACGAAATTGTTAATTTAATGAAAAAAATGGAAAATCATACGAAGTCCTCCGCACCAAAAAATTCATCAGCTCGTGAAGACACAAGAACTTATGTTCAAATCCAGCCAGCCAATGTTGAAATAAAATCAAGTAAAGATGAAATCATCTCTGTTTCTATTGATAAAATACAACTTAAAGAAAAATTATCAGTTGCATTAGAATCACCAACGTTTATAAATTCGCAGCCAAAAGGAAAAGATGATGCCCTTTACAAAAATAATATTGCGGAACAAACACACGATAAAGAATCCCAAATATACGAAAGCAATATTTTTTATCCAAAAAGTCTTACAGAAAATACCGGTGATACAAACAAGCAAACGTTTAAACTGGTGGGCAACGTTAGTAAAGAATTTGGAAAAATCAGCTACGTTAGTGATAATTCACTTGATCAAGACCTCAAGAAATTGAAACAAATAGTAGCAAGCTTAAATTACATTGCGATTATTCAGAACAATATCGACAACGTAGATACAGTCAAACCAAAATTGGTCAATTACTCGAATGCTGAGAAATCAAACAAAAGCAAGGCGTATGATAATACCATCAAGCTAATACCACAAATAACTTCAGAGAACATCCAAAACACTTACAAATCACAAGAAGCTTCTAAGAAATTTACTGGAAATTTAACAACCCCAAATCAACAAAACAACGAAAATGGTTCAACAATAAACAACAAACTACAAGAAAATCTTAAGAAAACTAATGGAAATCTGACTACTTTCAACCAACAAAACAACGAAAATAACTCAGTAACGAATAGAAAACCACAAGAAATTCATAGAAAAACTAATGAGAATGCAGCTTTATTCAAACAACAAAACAATGAAAATGAAAATGAAAATGAAAATAACCTAACAATAAACAATAGAC
>JBCNVJ010000062.1:0-13726 GCA_039630255.1 Fervidobacterium sp.
CGCAGCAATCCACAAATGCTCATTTACAATTTTTGTATCGATTAATCTAAACTTCAATACCAAAATTATTGAAATATAAATGATAATGTTTAAAACGATTGCAAAATAAAGATTAATGGCCATTCTTAAAGAAAAATACAGCACCAGTACAATAGTTGTAAAAAGAAATCCTTTTTCAAATATCTTTTTCCTAATTACGTTTAACAAGCTAAAAATCAGTAGTACAGATATCACTGCAAGCGCAATATAAACAAGGCTGTAAATTAGCCCGATGCGAAATGAAAATCTTACTGGATAATCAAATTTTAGAATTTCTTTATAATTCCCGAGTCCGTAGAAATATGGATTACGCATGTTTCTAAAATCCCATTTAAAAAAGCTCAATACAAACGAAAATCCTACGGGCCAGAATGTAAAAATTGACAGCACAACAAGGGCTGGAAGTAAGAACAAGTAAGCTAAGATACTCTCTTTTATCTTGTTAGCTTTTATACCTTTCACAAAAATCACCCCTGCCACTTTGAAAAGTAAAGATTATAAGATGTAGGCTGAGAGATTCTCATCTTGGATTATACTTCCAAGTTTTTGTACTACGAAATCTCTATCGATTTCTATTTTCTTCTCTTCCACTTCAGGAGCTTTAAACATAATATCTTCAAGTAATTTTTCAACCACTGTGTATAATCTTCTAGCTCCTATATTTTCCATTTTTTCATTCAATCTGTAGGCAATTTTCGCAATTTCTCGAATAGCTTCTTGTGTGAATTCAAGCTCAACCCCTTCAGTATAAAGTAATGCTTTGTATTGCTTAAGTAAGGCATTCTCTGGTTCAGTTAGAATTCTTACAAAATCACTTTCTTTAAGCGGTTCAAGCTCTACGCGGATTGGAAACCTGCCTTGTAGTTCTGGAATTAAGTCCGTTGGTTTTGACATGTGAAACGCTCCAGCACCGATGAATAGTATATAATCTGTTCTAACAGGTCCGTACCTTGTCGTTATAGTCGTGCCCTCTACTATAGGGAGTAAATCTCTTTGAACGCCTTGTCTTGACACATCAGGTCCATGACTTTGTCCACTACTTGCAACTTTATCAAGCTCATCTATGAATATGATTCCTCTCTCTTGTGCTAAACTCAGAGCCTTTTGAATTACTTCATCCATATCTATTACCTTCTCAGATTCAATGGGCGTTAATATTCTTCTTGCCTCGGAAATTTTCATACGTCTTTTCTTCTTTTGTTTTGGCAATATGTTGCCAAGTATCTGTGAAAAATCTATGCCCATGTCTTCCATGTCTGGAATTCCAACAAATCCTATTCCAGGCTGACTGATTTCAATATCGAGCTCTATTTCCATATCTTCAAGCTCGCCATCTTCCAATTTCTTGCGCAGTTCTGCCCTTTTTCTTTTTATTTCATACTCGTCAGGTTGTTCCTGGGTTGGTTGAAAACCAAATATATTTGCAAAAGGCACATTTGGCTTTCTACTTGGCACAAGTGCCTCAAGAATACGTTCTTCAACAAGCTTTTTAACTTTTGGTTCAACTTCCTTTAGTTTCTCTTGTTTAACCATGTTTACAGCTATTTCTACCAAATCTCTAATCATTGAATCTACGTTCTTACCAACGTAGCCAACCTCTGTGAATTTCGTTGCTTCAACTTTGAGAAATGGGGAACCTGAAATTTGTGCTAATCTTCTTGCAATTTCTGTTTTTCCAACACCGGTAGGTCCTATTAAGAGAATGTTTTTAGGTACTACCTCTCTTTTCCATTCTTCAGGTAACCTTTGTCTTCTTATTCTATTTCTTATTGCAATTGCGACTGCTTTTTTCGCCTCGGTTTGTCCTATTATGTACTTGTCAAGTTCTTCGACAATCTGCCTTGGTGTTAACTCATCAAAATTGGTTAACAAGTGCAACACCTCCATTTTAGTATAGTGTAGTATAAAATTTATTTTACATTTAAATCTTCATAACTTATATTCAGTTCCTTTGTTTGTGTTACATAGGTTAATGACCATTGTCCTGTTATAACTTTTTCAAACGCTTGTTGAACGTCTTCCTCTCTCACTTGTTGAATTTTAGAGATTATTTCTTCAATACTTTTCGGTTGTACTTCGTTTGCTATGTACTGGATACAAAGTGAAGTAAGTGCCGATGTGCTCTCGGTCATTAGTTCAATAGAGCCTAGGAGTCTTTTCTTACCATAATCAAACAGCTTCTTGGTGAGTTTGAAATTTTTCAAAAGGTTAAAGAGTTCTTTTACAAGGTTTTCTGCATTTTCAGGCGAAGTTGCAGCGTAAATTGAAAATACACCCCAATTTCTTGATTGGATGTTTGCTGTAGAAATATCGTAAACAAGGCCTTTTTTTTCTCTAATGTACTCAAACAAAAGCGAGCTCATACCACTTCCAAGTAGAGTATTTAATACCATAAAAGGATAAAGCATACTTTCATCAGAATACGAAATTCCTTCGTGAGAAAATAAAAAATGAATTTGCTGAGTTTCACTGAATTTGTCACAAACTATTCCATTTTTCAACATTGATTCATGTTTTGTTGTTTTAAATCCATCGGTTAAATTCAAAGATTCTAATACATTTAAGTTCTTTGGCTCAACGTAACCAGCAATTATTAATTTAACATTGAACGGTGTGTACATTTCCGAATGAAACCGCACTATGTCATCTAAGGTTATGCTTTTCAATGTTTCTTCTTTTCCGATGATAGGTTTTGAATGAGGTCCGTCTATTAAATTTTCAAAGAATTTATTAAACAGACGCTGTTCAGGTATTTCTTGTTCTGAGTAGTATTCTTGAAGGATGATCTTTCTTTCAATTTCAATGTTCCTGCTTGTGAACTGTGGTTCGAAGACTAATTCTCTTAATATATCAAACGCTGTTTTGAAAAAAGTTGATGGAACTTTGGCGTAATATACCGTGTTTTCCTTATCTGTCCATGCATTCAGTATTCCACCCACTTGTTCAATCGGTAATTTGATCTGCCTTAAGTTTCTTTTTTTTGTTTTTCTGAAAACTGCGTGTTCGATAAAATGAGAAATACCCGATAGATTTTCCGGTTCATAAACAGGACCGGCGCCTACGATAAAAGCAATTGTCACCGACCGTACACCTGGGATTTCGTAGTAATACACGTTATCAGTAATTTGTTTCTTATATTAATTTTATTAATTTTCCACCTTCCTAAATTGTAGTCTCCCTGTTTCATCAATGTTTATAACTTCAACTTTTAACACATCTCCAACTTTAAATGAATTGGGCTTTGAATTTCCAAGTTTGCTTGCATGAGCAAGTCCAATTTTCCCTGGCATAATCTCAACAAATACGCCGTAATTTTCAACCCTGGTAATCCGCCCTTCGAACACATCACCAATTGCAACGTCTCTGAACATATTCTTTATATACTCCACTGCCTGTTGTACTTTTTCTGCGTCAACGCCGCTCACAGTTACTTTACCAGTTTCGTCGTCCAAGGAAATCTCAACATCAAACATTTTAATTATGGACTTAATTACTTTACCCCCTGGGCCTATCAGTTCACCAGATCTTGTTGGATCTATGTAAAACCAATTAATCCTCGGTGCATATGGTGAGAGATTTTTCCTTGGTTCAGAAATAGTTTCGTACAATTTTTCCAAAATAAACATCCTCGCTTCCTTTGCTTGGTAAAGTGCTTGCCTAAGTAGTTCTTCACTTACACCTGAAACCTTGCAATCCATTTGAAATGCCGTGATTCCGTCTTTTGTTCCAGCAACTTTAAAGTCCATATCACCCCAATGATCTTCAAGTCCGATTATATCGGTTAGTATAACACCTTTATCTTCTTCTAGAATTAACCCCATTGCAACACCAGCTACGTGCTTTTTGATAGGAACGCCAGCATCCATCAACGCAAGTGAACCTGAGCAAACTGTTGCCATTGATGAAGAACCGTTGGATTCAAGTATTTCAGAAACTACACGTATGACGTATGGAAATTCATCTTCAGGAGGTATAACCGCTTTAAGTGCACGTTCTGCAAGGTGACCATGTCCAATTTCTCTCCTACTTGGTCCACGTAAGGGCTTAACTTCTCCTGTAGAAAATGGCGGGAAGTTATAATGAAGCATGAATCTCTTTGTTCCCTCTTCTATTAAGGTGTCAATTATCTGTTCTTCAGCAGGTGAACCTAAGGTTACGATACCCAAACTTTGCGTTTCACCTCGTGTGAAAAGCGAAGAACCGTGTGTCCTTGGCAAGAGTCCCACTTCACAACTGATAGGTCTTATCTGGTTTGGAGTTCTACCATCTGCCCTTATACCTCTTTCAATAATTATTTTCCTCATCAGTTTTTTGGATACCTCATCATACTTTTCTTTGAGAGCAATTTCGTATTCTTCCTGCTCTTCTTCCGTTATACTGTTTTCCTCAAAGAACTTTTGAACGATGTTTTCATAATACTCGTCTGCCATTTCTGCTCTTTCCTGTTTACCTCTCATGAATATTCGTTTTTCAAGTTCGGTCATATCTATGTATTCAACAAATTTCTCTACAAGCTGCACATTGAAATTTGGTTGTGGTAAAGGCATTTTTGTTACATTGAATTCCTTGATTATCTCTTCCTGGAACGAAACAAGTTGTTTTATAGCATCATGTGCTACCATGAGAGCCTGCAACATCTCTTCTTCGGTAACCTCTTTTGCCTCACCTTCAACCATTGTTATGGCATCTTTTGTTCCTGCAACAACGATATCTATTTTACTTCTTTCAAGCTGTTGTGAAGTAGGGAAAACTATGAATTCTCCATCCACATAACCAATTTGGACACCCGCGGCTACTCCATCAAATGGTATTTTGGAAATATTAAGAGCCAATGAAGCAGCTGAGATTCCAAGCACGTCGGTTGGACTGTCTGGATCCACAGAAAGAACAGTAACAATGACCTGAACTTCGTTTCTCAAATTCTTAGGAAAGAGTGGTCTTATTGGTCTATCAATTAACCTGGAAGAAAGAATTCCACTTTCAGATGGTTTGCTTTCTCTTTTTACAAAACCACCGGGTATTTTGCCAGCAGCATAAAACTTTTCCATGAATTCTACAGTAAGTGGTACAAAATCGATACCTTCAACAGTCTTATCTGAAACGTTAACAGTTGCTAATACAACACTATCACCAAACCTTGCCCATATAGAGCCTGCTGATTGCTTTGCAACTTTCCCGTATTGAAATACCAGTTCCCTTCCAAATAATCTTTTTCTCCATTCTTTCATAAATACACCTCCAGATATTCAATTTCTATATTTTTGTCTATCAGAATATTGTATCACATAAGGAATAATATTTGAACATCAATTTAAAGAAGAAAAGCCAGGGTGAATATCCCCGGCAGTAATATTTTTGTATTATTTTATTTTATCATTCCTTGAAATCCCATGAAAGCCAAGGAAAGTAAAGAAGCGGTTATCATAGAAATCGGAAGATTTTGAAACGGTTTTGGAACATCATAAAGTTCCATACGTTCTCTTATCGTAGCAAATATTATTAAGGCTATCATAAAACCAATTCCAGCACCAAGTGAGTTGAATATCGCCTCAAGTAGATTGTATTTAGACAAGCTGTTAACTATAGCTATACCGAGTATTATACAGTTTGTGGTTATCAATGGCAAATAAATCCCAAGTGCTTCGTAAAGATTTGGATTGTTTTTCTTAAGAAACATTTCAACAAACTGGACAAACGTTGCTATTACAAGTATGAAAACAATAGTTCTTAGAAACTCAAGTTTCAAAGCTATCAATAGTAAATCAAGTAACCAGGATATAGCTGAAGACATAACAAGCACAAAAATAACTGCAACCCCCATACCAAGAGCTGTTGATACTTTCTTCGAGACACCAAGGAACGGACATATCCCAAGAAATCTAATAAATACATAGTTGTTAATTAACATTGCCGACAACAATATCAAAAATAACTTCATTTAATATCACCTGACCTTTGAATCTGCGATGCTTGTTTTTTGGCTTTTTCTTCTCTTTTTATTGAGATAGCAGCAAACAATGCGGCAAGTAACCCAAGTGTAAGATAAGCACCTGGAGGTAATATCATAACAAACATATTAAATGCCTTACCCCAAATACTTATATCAAATATTGTTCCATTACCAAGAAGTTCCCTGATACTACCAAGTACTGTCAGACTCAAAGTAAATCCAGCTCCCATTCCAAGCCCGTCGAGTAAAGAATCAACTATGCCATGCTTGGAAGCATAAGCCTCTGCACGTCCCATTATGATACAGTTAACAACGATAAGTGGTATGAAAAGTCCGAGTGTTTTCCACAAATCATAAGTGAATGCATGCATTAGAAGGTCAACGATAGTAACAAATGTTGCTATTACAGTTATAAAAATTGGGATTCTTATCTTTTCTGGGACAGTCTTTCTAATAGCTGAGATTACAACATTTGACATAACAAGAACAGCCGTAGCTGCAATACCCATTCCAAATCCATTCTTTGCACTTGTTGTTGTTGCAAGGGTAGGGCACATGCCAAGTACCTGAACATACGTCGGATTATCTTTTATTAGTCCTTTTGTAAATTCTGAAAGTCTTGATGACATTATTTTCCACCCCCTTGTAAGTACTTCTCGGTCAGATATTTGTACATGCTATTTATAGAATTCACAACAGCTCTCGGTGTAATAGTTGCGCCGGTCATCACGTCAGAGACCTTTACTACTCCTTCTTTTTTGGAAGTATCAGGGTCAATGTTTTGCTTACCTGCATCTTTATCAACTTTTAATCCATTCTTTAGACCTGTCTCTGGTATTGGAAAAAACCTTTCTTGTACATTCTTTTCCGCTATCTTTGCACCAAGTCCAGGAGTTTCTTGTGAATATTCTATAACTTTTATCTTGTGAAGTACAATTCCGCTACTATCATGTTTAAATGCAGCTATTGTAATCACGTTTCCACCATAGCCAACGGAACTTGCTGTAAGTATATAATACTTTATTCCACCATTGTTAAACTCGTAAACTGGTGAGATAACTCTACCAATTCCATCATTGTAAAGTTCATTACCCATTTCTGAACGTTTTGAAATTACTGAATCTTTTATCTCCTTAGGATCAATGATTTGATTACCATCCTCATCTGTCAACAAAAACTCCATAGATTTTATGACATTTTCAAGTTCGGCTTCTGCTATTCTGTTTTCTGTAAACTGGTAAACAAGTGCGAGTGCAATTCCGGCGATAAGTGTATAAATCATCAGAGTGAGGCTTACCTTAAGGGTTTCTTTTTTCATCCATTTCGCCTCCCAAATATTACAGGTTGCGTGTATCTATCTATAAGAGGAGTAAGTGCATTCATAAGAAGTATCGACAGCGATACTCCCTCAGGATAACCACCGAAGTATCTTATTATCATTGTTATTAAACCGCAACCGACACCAAATATCGCTTGTCCTTTAAGCGTCATAGGACTCGTCACCATATCGGTCGCCATGTAAAGCGCTCCAAGCATTAAACCACCTGCAAGTATGTGGAATAATGGTGAACCGTACTTTTCTGGGTTGATTGAATTAAAAATGGAAGATATCACTAGTACTGTAGCTATGTAAGTTGCAGGGATAAGAATTTTGATACGCTTTCTGAGAACAAGGTACACAAATCCAATCAAAAGTAAAATAGCACTTGTTTCACCTATACAACCTCCAATGTTTCCAAAGAAAAGGTCAGTGTAAGTTGTAGATTCCAAAACTTTACTGAAACCTTCAAGTTTCAATATCGCAAGAGGTGTAGCACTTGTTTGGGTATCGGCAGGATACCAACCACCAAAGAAAGCCATCGGTTTGTACCATGTTGTCATAGCTGTCGGGAAAGAAACAAGTAAAAATACTCTTGCAGCAAGAGCTGGATTGAAAATATTTTGACCAAGTCCTCCAAAGGCATGTTTTACTATCGCTATAGCAAACACAACACCTATAATTAGAACCCACCAGGGAGTCGCAACACTTAAGTTTAAGGCTAATAGAAGACCTGTCACCGCTGCACTTCCGTTGGGAACGAAATTTTTGTCTTTTTTAAGTACACGCATGATAAACAATTCCACAGCTTCTGCACTTAACATTCCGATTATAGATAATACCAGCGCATACAATCCAAAGAAATATGTTGCACCAACAACTGCTGGAGCGAGTGCAATTAAGACATCAAGCATTATCTTACGTGTAGAATCATTTGTTCTAACATGTGGAGCACTTGTTGTTATTAACTTCATTTCTTACCACCTCTTAGTGCTCGGTATACTTTTTTGGCAAGTTTGATTGACTTAACATGTTCAACATTTGCTGGACATATATATGTACATGAACCACATTCAATACAATCAAGTAAACCAATCTCAGCTGCTTCATCATATTTTTTCTTTCTTGAAAGCATATCGAGTAGATACGGTTGTAGATTCATTGGACAAACATGGACACAATAAGAGCATCTAATACAGTTCGTTGACTCCCGTTCTTGTTCTCTAATAACTGTTATGCCATTGTTTCCCTTCAATATTGGTGTATCCAATGAAGAAACAGGAATTCCCATCATTGGACCACCCATGAGTACCTTGACTTCGTCAAAATCTTCAGAAAATCCTCCACCAAGTTCATTTATGACCCAAGAGATAGGAGCACCTATCCTCACCCACCAATTCCCAGGCCTTTTTATACCTTCACCTGTTAATGTTAATCCTCGTTCAATCAACGGTTTTCTGTCTATAACAGCCCGCTTAATAGCCACCATAGTACTTACATTTTGAACTACCACTCCGATATCGGAAGGTAGACCCCCACTCGGAACTTCTTTGCCAATAATAGCTTTAATCAGCTGTTTTTCAGCTCCTTGTGGATATTTTGTTTTCAATCCAACAACCTTGACTTTACCACTCCATTTTTTTTCAAGAAGTTCAATACAATCCTTTTTATTACTTTCGATACCTATGTAGACATCTTTTACACCCAGTATCTTTTGAGTAATCTGTATACCTAAAAGTATTTCTTCGTGCATTTCAATCATAACTCGGTGATCTATCGTAAGGTAAGGTTCACACTCCGCACCATTTATTATTAAAGTATTAACTGGTTTTGGAGGATTTAATTTTATATGTGTTGGAAACATAGCACCGCCGAGTCCAACGACTCCAGCTTTTCTTATAATTTCGATTAGTTCCTCCTTCGATGCCGAAAGATAATCTATTTTTGGTAATAATTCCCAATCGTCAGAAGCTGTTTTTTCAATTGTCACAGCTTCCACTGCCATACCATGAACACTGCTGTTAACCTTTGAAATATTTGTCACCTTTCCAGTTACTGGTGAATGCACATAAGCTGATATAACACCCTGTGGTTCACCAATAACTTGACCGGTTTTCACCTGTTGCCCTACTTCCACAATAGGTTTAGCTGGTGAACCAGCATGTTGAAGCATGAAAACGATAACTTTCTCTGGTAACGGTGCTTCTTTTATTTCCTCACTTTGTGTAAGTTTCTTTTCAGGTGGATGAACTCCACCTTTAAAGGTAAATAACTTCATTTCCCACACCTCCCATACGGTATAGATAAAAACATCGATGCTAATGTATTTAGATAAAGTATATCTAAATTTTATATTGTAATAAAAATCTCAC
Organism: Fervidobacterium sp.; assembly: GCA_039630255.1. Lineage (GTDB taxonomy): Bacteria > Thermotogota > Thermotogae > Thermotogales > Fervidobacteriaceae > Fervidobacterium. The sequence continues at coordinate 9,680 of JBCNVJ010000062.1, forward strand.
AACCGTTTTGTTGTTAAACATTTGTTAATTTTTACTTGTAATACGAATTGATACTCTCAATTCTATGATAGCAACAAGCAGACCAAAAACGAAGCCTTGTATGCTCTGATTAAAGACCGTTTGGAACAATTATGTTGGATAATATAAAAATTTATCCTCGTACCTAAAGACGAGTAAATTTCTTAAGCCCATCTTTCTATGTGATAAGTAATTTTCTAATTTATCTTTGTCAAATTGGATGAATAGTCTTTTCGAAGGTGCTATTTTTATCAGTTTTGAAACTTCTATGGGGATATCTTTGTAATAAGCGAAGAACTTGAGTATAGATATGTTGTACTTAGTTTTTAGAAAATTCAGCGCATTGAAAATCTTGTCTCTTTCAACGTATTCATGTGGAACGTAATAGGCACATAAAATACCAATAGGTAAATTAGATCTTACTACCCTTCTTTTCGATAACAACTCAAAGTTTCTTATTTTGGTGGGTCTACTAAACATTTGTTCAGAAAAGAAATTTATCGATTTATAAGGTTCTAAACTGCACTTAGGAAATGATTGAAAACGTACGTTTTGAAAATTAAGGTATTGGTCCTGAGGTACAATGAAAGTTTCCACATCTATTTTCTCAACTTTCAAGAGTTCACTAAAATTTGCTTTCCTTATGCTCAAATTAATCGATTCGAATTTCTCAAATGTTTCTATCTTGCATAGCGCAGAGGTTTCAAAACTTTCCTCGACAGAATGAATATTTATAGACGATACAGAAAAAGTGTTCCCAGACACTACCAAACTTCCAAAGGAAAATCCAGCGATTTTAGTTTCTGTTATCAGATTAACCTTTCTTTGCTGAGCTTGAAGGTTCAAATGTCCACCTTTGTACTTGAGAAGACCCAACTCCATTCTCAAAGTTTCGATTATTTCTCTTGCGATTCGCATATATACTCAAGCGCCTTTTCAATTCTATCGAATGGTTCAACTATATCTATCTTATTGGCATATTCCATTATCTTATTTATTATATTTTCATCCAACTTTGCATTCTCGAAAAATGTGATCCTCAAGCTTGCATTAGTTATGTTAACAATTGCTTCGTTGTTTTCTCGTTTTTCCTGTACCACTTGGGGAAGAAAAGTTACCATCACTGTGTTTTTGTCAAACATTAAAACAGGATCCTGAACCAAAAAAACATCAGGCTTATTTTCAATCTTTTGAACAAGTCCTTTTGCAATTATCTCAACGTGTAAATAATACTCCAAGGAACTTCCGTAGATTATTTCTTGTAGCTTAGTTGGCACAACAGGTTCTGAATACTTGAATTCAACAGGAATTCCATAATCGTTTATAACAAGCGCGCCGCCAAGATGTTTGTTTTCTAATTTTTTGACAGTCAAATAACCTATCATACCATCACATCCAATATATGAGAGCTTTCTGGTTTAGCTTTAACCTCTTCCCTTTTTTTACTACCTTGCTGTGATAAGTATTGTCCTTGGCTTTTTCCTTCTGTGGAGCTTTGCACTTTTTTTCCTTCTGTTTGATTAACATTCTTTGGGGCGTTCATTTCTCTTTCCGTTCTTTTTACAACGCTTTGAGCACTATTAGCGATGGCAGCTTGTGCTGAATATTGCTGAATGCTGATTAAATGTGAGTTTTCATGACTTGCTCTTAAAATTATCATTTGGTTTTGTACTCCACTTATGGGTTCAGCCACTTTCATCACCCCTTAAAAAGCCTCTCAATTTTCCGAGTACCACACTAAGTAGCTGGGAAATTCTTGACTCAGTGACTCCAAAAACCTGTGCTATTTCTTTAAGAGATAACTCATACTCAAACCTCATACTAAGCAAAATCTTTTCTTTTTCACTCAATTTATTTATCGCCTCAACTAATTGTTCATAAAGTAATGATTTCCAAGCTTTTTCTTTTACATCCTCATCGCTTTTGACTTCCAATAATCCATAGGAGTTTTCACCGGAATCAAAAAGATATTGATCTAAGTTTAAATACTGTTTTAAAGAGAGTTCATTGTAAATTTCTTTTACATGTTCTATATCAGTATCCATTATTTTCGCAAGTTCTTCAAAGGTCGGTAACCTTTGGTTAGTTTCGTAAAAATTCACGAGCTCTTTGTCAAGTTTTTTTATATCTTGCCTTACATTCTTTGGTAAGTAATCCAGTTTTCTCAAGTAATCAAGCATTGCACCCTTTATTCTTGTGTAAACAAACGTTTTAAAAGTTGCGCCATATCGTGGATCGTATTTATCAACAGCCTGTAAAAGTGCAATCACACCCTCTTGGATTAAATCGTCTAACTCAACATTATCAGGTAAGTTTATCTTTAACTCTCGAGCCATCTTAGCAATCATCGGAAGGTATTGTTTAACAATACTGTCTTTATCAACCATCAAATTTCTGTTACCTCCACTGCATCTCCAGTCTTTACTCTTCTAACAAGTAACTTTCCACTTTCTAAATCATATTCTATGCTTCTTGCTTTATTACCTCCCGTATCCTCGGCCACCAGTTTTACTCCATTTCTTTGTAAAGCTCTCTTTACCGCTTCCGTGTTTCTAACTCCTATATCCATAGCAGATTGAAACATAGAGGCACCACCAGCGATCTTTGCTTCCAATCTATTTCTCTGTGCTCCTATTTTCAACAATTCATCAACAATAGTGTCTACTCCTGTATCAGCAAATTTACCAGGGGTATTGGTTGGTTTTCCACCACTGTCTGGTAACATCACATGAACCATTGCACCAACTTTTGCAACTGGATCTCTTACACACACACCAACGCAAGAACCTAAACCAAGTGTTACAAGTATTGCTGGATTACGTTCAACTGCCCATTCACCAATGCCAATGATTACTTTTTTCTTCATTCGTCTCACATCCCTAAAGCTTTGAGTAATTTTTCAAGCGACTCGACGGAAGGAACAAGTAATAGATACCCGATCAATTCTTCCTCAATCCCCTCTATTTTTACGAGAGTTTCGATTAGCATAATATTTTCCTCGCCAGCAAGTGCAAGTGGTATTGATATCTCGGATATTATAGCACTTATCATATCAACTACTAAATCAGGAGGTTCAGGATTTATGAACAGGTTTGTAAAACCAGATAACGCAGTAACATATGAGCCGCACATGATATTACCTATTTCCTTCAACATTGAACTTGTGAACTCATCCAGTTCAGTTATATCTGAGATCTCCATCCCGGTAAGAGCTTTGGATATTATCACCACAGTCTTTGGTTCGAATATCAATATTATTTCCCCTGTCATTTCTTCTTTGAGTTGCATCTTAACTGCGCAAACGATCTCTTCAGGTTTTTCAAAAAGGAAAGGTATCTTAGATATTGGAATTACTTTGACTTGAGGAACTGATATATCCACTTTCTTATCAAGCATCATAGAAAGAGCAGTAGCTGCATTTCCAGTTCCTATATTTCCTACTTCTTTTATTGCATCAAGTTGTGCTTCCCCAAGTTTTTCCAACATGCTTTGTTCCTCCTTTCATTTTTTCAAACGGTTATTTAACATTTTTCATCTTCAACTCCTTTTGAAAAATAAATCGAACCAGCTTGGTCTCGATACTTACTGGTAGGTCAATGAACTGAACACCATACGAGAAATTATCATCAGTAGGTTCATCTCTCCTAACAATTTTACACTTCTGCTTTTGAAGTACAAGATCTTGATCTAATTTCAAATCCACATAAATTATGTCTCCTTCGTTTAAATACTTTTTTGTAACGATAAGTAATCCTCCAGCACTTATATTCTTGGTACTGAAAGTAAAAGACTCGCTATCAGGTTCTAATGATATATACAACCTGCCCTCCAAGAACAACGGTATACGAACAAACTTCCTCCTTTCTGTTTTCCTAACAACTTCTGGATAAGGAGCTGGAATCACATACATGTTATCCATTTTAACAACGCCAAGCGACACCGTTTCAAACTCGTAGATTGATGATCTATCGAACAAATTTACAGTCATACGAACACCTTTTGGAATAGGAACAAACCTTCCCTTCAGAG
>JBCNVJ010000063.1:0-5933 GCA_039630255.1 Fervidobacterium sp.
TTTATCTGACCAGTTGGCAATATCTTCTCAAAAATGGCTGAATTACCATCTTTATTCGGTGCGATTTTCAAATTCTTGATAACATGTCCATTTCCGTCAAGTATACCGCCGAAAACTTTTATTGGTTTAAGCTCAACTCCTGAAAAATCTAAATCATTCCCCAAAATAAAAAACTTTCCCTTTGTTTGTATCTTTGAAAGCGAATTAAATTGCTTCACTGTTTTAATGACAAATGGTGAATCTTGTGTGCCGTTACCTTCGGTGAAAAATAACCGTGGATAGTATGTAAGAAATAAAAATAAAACAGACAGCAATACCAAAATTAATAACAATGTTTTCCTCACAACCTATTCCCCCTTTGAATTTTATTTTCATAAATGCTCGTTGTAATTATACATAGTATATTATTTAATGTAAAAGCAACTAAAACAATAAAATTGTAAGAAATCATGAGAAAAGAAAAGAAAAGAAAAGAAAAGAAAACTCTAAGAAACGGAAGAGATTTATCAATATCTCTAATTTAAAGAATTTTCAACAAAACAGTTGTTTTGATAAAATCTTGATTGAAAATGCTTGTACAAGGGGGGGATTTAGATGGATATTTCAAGAATAGACGGAAGTGGATATCTTCCAAGATGGGAAGATGAAATGAGAAGAGCTGTTGCTCAGAAAAAAGCAAGTAACACGATAAAAGAAACAGATTCCAGATGGGAAGATAATCCTGATCCAGCAGGATGGTATGGAACTTCAAACTATACAAAAACTCGACATGAATTCGCAGGTAATTATTATTCAGAGCTTGAACCACAAGACAGAACATACATAACGTTTGGAGGCTATAACGAAGGGATAATATCAACCCAAATTGTAGAACCAGACATTAGAAAAGTAGCTGGTGGTGGAGCACCGTGTGAATTTGATTACGATTGGACAAGGAAATATACCAAATAACAAAGATATCGATTTCAAAAATTTAAAAATAGTACTGTTTTATAGCAATTGCACGGAAAATATTTCTTTCAAAGAATATTGGCTTAAGGTCAAAACAAACGATACTTACAAACTATTTTTGAACAACCAAGAAATATGTTATAATATTTTCGGAGATGAAAAAATAGAACTTGGTAAGAAAGTATTTTTTAAGAAAACATTGAGCAAAGACACAATATTAACTCAAAATTTCAAAATTGATCTTTTGATTTTTGATTCTAACGGTAGACAAAGAACAACTTTTATGCCAGAAATTGATGAAAAATTTACACTTTTAGTCTCTGGAAAGTTTTTCAATAATAGAAATTCACAGTTAAGAGAGACACTCTCTATTGTTCTTAGTATAGACAAAAGAATAGTTTTTCTCTTTACTAAAGAATTAGAAAGAGAATTTCATTTTGAAAAGGATTTCTATTTATTCCCAATTCTTCAAAGATTTCGTGAGAAAGGTAACTTAATTCCCATAGAAATCAAGTGTATGACATTACTCTCGGGAATTTGTCTTTTAGATAAAAATATAAAAGTAGGGAGATTGATTTATAAAAAATGAAAATTAACACTCATAAATTAGTTTTTCTTATCAAGTTCATCTCTATAATTATCGTTAATGAAATTATTTTTGTTTTAACAAGTAGAATATTTGCAAATAACTTTTTCAGATTAATGGCTGATATAGTATTGAATCCAGCAGTTAGGTATGAATTAGCTATTGAAAATAACTCTATTATTTATAAGTTTATGATAAGTTCATTTCTAAAATTTCTTGTGCTAATATCAACTATAAGTTTTTTCTCAAAACTTCTTTTCAAAGACGAAGAAATTTTCACGTTAATCAAAAAGAATTTAAAACTCATTCTCTACCTCACTATAACGATACCTTTTGTCTTTTCAATCTTATTATTTTTAAACTTTCTCATTCCAGATACTACAAAAATCTTTGTAAAATCAAATATAAATTTTTTGCCAACTAATGTTCAAATTGCTTTTCTTTTTCGCTTTTTTATGGGCGCTCTTTATCAAGAATTTTTTTATCGATTTGTATTGTATAAAAATTCAAGAAAGTTTTTCGGAGTTTTTTCGTCATGTTTAGTTGTTAATTTGATATTTGTTGGTGTTCATTTCTCTTCGTTTAATGTGAATCAATTGTTTTTGAAAAGTTTCCTGAGAACAGCCTTTGAAATCCTTATAATAGGTACATTAGTTACTATAATCTTCGAAAGCACAAAAAGCCTTTATTTAGCAACATTAATTCACTTTTTACATAACTTTTTTGGGGCTTGGTATTCGCAAAGGTTTAATTTTCTGATACATTCCAACTTATTCAATTTTATTTCACTGCAAAGTTGGATAGAGTTTTTTATATTACTCACAATTATTCTAATTATAAAACCAATAAAAATAGTTTTCCCAGCTGAGAAAATACGAAAAAATATGACTCCTTGACTTAAAATTTCTATAAGTTCTTCCGCCTGATTTTTTCAAAAGCTTCCAACGCCCTTTTTCTTGTTTCTTCTATCGAAGCCATGGGTAACGGATAATCTTTTCCAAGTTCTAAACCTATCATTTTAAGTAAATACACTGGTGCATTCCATGGCTCATGTATGTATTCGTCTGGAAGTTTTGCAAGTTCTGGTACCCACTTTCTGATGTACATACCCTTCGGATCATACTTTTTCGATTGTAAAACAGGATTGAATATCCTAAAATACGGTGCCGCATCAGCGCCACAGCCAGCTGTCCATTGCCAACCTTGAACGTTGTTAGCAATATCAGCATCCACAAGTGTATCCCAAAACCATTCTTCTCCAATTTTCCAATGTATCAGAAGATTTTTCGTCAACCAAGAAGCCACTATCATGCGCACTCTGTTGTGCATCCAACCTGTTTTCCATAACTGACGCATACCAGCATCGATTATCGGAATTCCAGTCAAACCCTTTGTCCATTTCACATAATCATCTGTCTTATCCCATCTCCAAGGAAAAGCATCGAATTCCTTTTTCAAATTGGCATTTACCATATCAGGATTGTGATAAAGAACATGGTAAGAAAACTCTCTCCAAGCCAATTCACGCAAGAAAGCCTCCGCACCTTCTGAAACTCCATTCTTTTTACTATTTACAACCGAATGCCAAATCTGTCTTGGCGAAATCAAACCACTTGCAAGATACGGAGACATCAAGGACGTACCATCTAAATCTGGTCTATCCCTGTTTTCTCCATAACCATCCAAAGCATGTGAGATAAACCAATTTAGACGTTTCTGTGCATCTTGCTCACTAACACTCCAGAAATTTTCCATCTCAGCGTACCACTTTATTTTCGGTAACAAGTTCAAATCTTCTAAACGCTCTAAATGAACATCGAACTCCACACCTTGCAAACGCTCTGGTACAGGTAACGGTGCTGACACAACAATTTCGTTTTGGAATTTCTTCCAGAATGGGGTAAAAACACCGTATGGCTTTCCATCGGCGGTAAAGAAACTATTTGGATTATGCAATAAAAAGCCGTCAAAACATTCGACGTTTATCCCAGAAGAAATCAACTCTTTCTTTATATTCTCATCCCTTGATTTAGCCAATGGATCAAAACGTTTATTCCAATAAACCGAATCGGCGTGTACCTCACTGATTAGACTTTTCAAAACAGATGAAGAATCTTTCCCTTTTCTGATAATCAATTTTACTCCTAAACTTTTCAAACTTTCGATCAGACTTAAAAGGGACTTATGTAACCACCATTTCTTTGCTCCACCTAATTCTCTTACATTATCACTTGCATAAATAAACACTGGAACAACTCTTCCCTGTTTAGATGCATAATATAGAGCGGGATTATCAGAAACCCTCAAATCATTCTCAAACCAAACAATAATTGTCCTCATACAAAAACCTCCAAAGATTTCCATTGTATCTTATTAACTCCTATTTTACCATAAATTCTTACTCTCTCTTTTTTAGGAAGACTTCATTTTGTTTTGTGATATAATAAAATAAGAATATCGTCAGAAAATTGAGAAACAATTTTTTACGGATTCCAGATCAGCAGATTCCGATGAAAACACTCGCAACCCGACACTCGGAACTTGCGACTTTAAAAGAGGTGTTCCGATGAGACGATTCTGCACCACAGGACCGGTCGATAAAGAAACTTGCTATTACGTTGAACGACCAGTTGAAATGCAAAAAGCTCTTGAATACATCGAAAATTATCGATACTTCACCATCTCTGCTCCCAGACAAACTGGGAAAACTACGTTTTTAAACGATGTAAGAGACAAAATCAAAGACAAATACCTTTCTATTTTTCTTTCCTTTGAAACCTATTTTACCAACAACAAAAATGAATTTCTCAAAGTATTTGTTGATGATATAAAACGAAGCATAAAATGGGATTATGGAAAAGATGTAGATATAGCTGTACCAGAAAATATGGAAGGCATAAAGGGATTGTTTGAAAGATTGTATGAAATTGAAGAAAAAGAGATAGTACTGATGATAGATGAATTTGAGCTGATGAATAATTCGGAAGTAATGAACAGCTTTTTACATGTGATAAGGGGGATATATCACAGAAAAAAAGAAGTGAAATTAAGAAGCGTGATACTGATAAGTGTAGGGTATTTAAGCGGGGTACTCTCAGATAACGCAAGTCCGTTCAATATAGCGGAACACCTTTGGCTTCCGTATTTTACCAAAGAACAAGTGTACGATTTACTCTCCCAACACGAAAACGAAACAGGGCAAATGTTCGATGAGCAAGTCAAAGAATTAATCTGGCACAACGCAGCTGGACAACCAGGATTAACAAACGCTCTTGCATACGATTTAGTCGAAAACAAAGCTAAGAATGAGAAAATCATTACCAAACAACACTTTGATAAAACACTATACGATTTCCTCAAAGTGTACATAAATAGAAACATGGAAAACATCGTTGCAAAGGCAAAAAAAGAACAAGAGATAATGCTCCGTATATTGTTTGACCCAAATAAGGTGGAGTTTGATATAAGCGATGAGAGGATAAAGTTTTTATACTTACACGGAGTGATAGACAACTGCGAAGGAGTATGCTGTGTCAAAGTACCGTTGTATTACAAAAAGCTTTCTTCTTACTTCAAACCAAAAATTAATGGTGAGCGAGATTACATGATAACGCTCAAAGACACGATAAAAACGTACATAACCCAAGATGGTGGGATAGATTTAAACAAATTACTTGAACGATACATCCGATACATTGAGCAACGAGGCGGGATAATGTTCAATGGAAGAAATTACTACGAAGGCGTTTACCAATACAACTTGGATCAATTCTTGAGTACGTACGTTGAGATAATCGGAGGGAAAGTGTACCCAGAAGCACAAATATGTGGAGGACGAGTCGATTTACTTGTGAACGTGAACAACAAAGAATACCTGATAGAAGTAAAATCGAATATATGGTACGACGAATATGAGAAAGGGAAAAGGCAGTTGTTGGAATACATAAAAAGAAGAGGATTAAACGAAGGATGGTATGTGATATTTGAGAAAGAAATAGAAGAGAGTAAGTATGAGAAAGAAGAAATAGAAGGCAGAGTATTGCATATCTGGTGGATAAAGACAGGATATGAAAAACCGTCGAGAATGTAAGAAGTTTCGAGTGGCGAGTTACGAGTTGCGAGAAAGTGATTATTTTTTGTTTTTTCACTCGCAACCCGCAACTCAGAACTTGGCACTTGTACCTAAAAAACAAACACTCCCTGAGTATTTTTCAGGGAGTGGTTTGTTCATTTATCCTAAACCTGGGCACTACCTACTCTCGCAAGGAGTCGCCTCCTTACTACCATCGGCCCACGGAGGCTTAACGGCCAGGTTCGGTATGGTTCTGGGTGTTTCCCTCCGCAGTATCAGCACCCAGGTCATTCAAAAGTGCATAGGTTCAGGTGAAGGTTTCGG
>JBCNVJ010000064.1:0-6813 GCA_039630255.1 Fervidobacterium sp.
TGTGGAGAAGCTTTTTGAAATATATCTATCCACTTTTTAATCATGGGGTGCTCTTCTTGCGCCATCAAACCAAGCTTTTTCAAACCACTTTTTGCAGGTTCCTTACTCAACGCAGCAACTGTAAACAGAAGTTTTGAAAATGTTTGTACATCTGCTTTCCTGATAACAGAAGCGATTAACTTGCCTGCTTGATGATAAACCATACCTTTCAATCCACCCACCGCCATGATATCCCTCCTTTTAAACTATAATTTATTAAATACATCTTTCAAGTTGAAGATATTTTATTGACCGTTCAGTCAAATTCTACACCCATTTTTAAGAAATACATTTACATTGAAGTAAATTTTCGGTAACATTTTAGGTATGACTTCATTTTTCTAAGATTTGTGACTATAATTATAGTCAAGGGGGCTTAAGCATGAGACAAAAGGTTGAATTCTATTCCTTAGCTGACGCAAAGGCTAAATTCTCAAAAGTAATCGAGGATTCTGAAGAAATCGACATAGTAATAACAAAGAATGGGAGACCTGTATCTGTTATTGTCAATTATGATAAATACAACAGAATATTGGATTTCATTGACAAGGTCTGGGAACTTTATTTGCTCGATGTGGGTGATCCTTCACTTTTTAAGGAACTGAATGCAGATAATCTTTTTAAGAACATCTCGGACAACAGTTCAGAGGAGGAGGTTTAAAAATATGGCACAGGTTATACTCGAACATGTATGGAAGATATACGAAGGGAAGGTTGAAGCAGTCAAAGATGCTAATTTTACGGTTGAAGACAAGGAATTTGTTGTTTTGCTTGGTCCATCAGGCTGTGGAAAGACAACAACGTTGAGAATGATAGCGGGACTTGAAGAGATAACAAAAGGTGAGATAAAGATTGATGGAAGGGTTGTCAATGATGTCGAACCAAAAGATAGGGATATAGCCTTTGTGTTTCAGAATTACGCACTTTATCCACACATGAGTGTTTATGAAAATATGGCATTCGGATTGAAACTTAGAAAAGTTCCAAAGGACGAGATTGAAAGAAGAGTTAGGGAAGCAGCAAAAATACTTGAGATTGAACATCTTCTTGACAGAAAACCCAGGCAACTTTCAGGTGGACAAAGGCAAAGTGTTGCAGTTGGTAGAGCGATAGTTAGGCATCCAAAAGTGTTCCTTTTCGACGAACCACTTTCAAACCTTGATGCAAAATTACGTGTTCAAATGAGGTCAGAGCTGAAGAAACTTCATTCAAGACTTGAGGCAACAATTGTGTACGTTACACACGACCAAGTTGAAGCAATGACTATGGCTGATAAGATTGTTATTATGAAAGATGGAGTTATTCAACAAATAGGTAGTCCTTACGAAGTTTACAATAGACCCGCAAATATATTTGTTGCTGGATTCATAGGTAGTCCTTCGATGAACTTCATCAATGCAAAGATTATACGCGGTGAAGGAGGACTGTGGATTAAAACAAGTGGATTGAAACTCAAGGTACCTGTTGAATACGAAGATAAACTTTCAAAACACATAGATAAGGATGTAATTTTTGGTATAAGACCTGAAAATATATACGACAAAATGTTTGCTATTGCACCAAAACCAGAAAATACAGCAGAAGTTACTGTCGACGTAGTTGAACCACTTGGTAGCGAAACTTTACTCCATGTCATTGCTGGAGATGATAGACTTGTAGCAAGAGTTAACGCGAAAAGTCAAGCAAAGGAAGGTCAAAAAATCGACTTAGTGTTCGATATGACAACCATGCATGTATTCGATAAAGAAACCGAAAAAGAGCTTTTGCATTGGTAAACTTAGCCAAAACTAAATTTTTCGAAATTGCAGCCCCGTAGTGCAAGCGGGGCGTTGTTATTAGTAGGGGGGATAAAATTGCCGAATCTTTATTTTTGTATACCAAAAGATGATGCTGTTTACCTAGATGAACACGAAGTTATGCACATGAAAGTAATGCGAATCAAGGAAGGGGAAATAATAGAGGCAACTGATGGAAATGGTGGAAGATACAAGATAGTTGTTAAGGCAATAGGTAAAACAGAAGCTTATGGAAGCGTCATAAATTACGAATTCATACCTCCCATTGATGGTAGGTTGGTTTTGTTTGCTCCATCTGGGCGTTGGGAAAGGTTAAGATGGACAATAGAAAAGGCTGTTGAATTAGGAGTTGATGAGATTTACGTCTTCAACAACGAACATGCATCACGCTATTATAACGATAAACAAGAAAAACTTGAACTTGTTGTTAGAGAGGCTGCTAAACAATGTGTTAGATACCACTTTCCGTCAATAAGAGCCATAGAATTTTTGGATATTTTTTCTATAGCCCCAGAAAGCACTTACATACTTGATTTCAAAGGCAGAAAAATACCCAAGCGTGTCTCCAAAAGCGTGGGTGTTATAGCCGGTCCGGAAGGTGGGTTTTCTAAAAAAGAACTTAAGTTGCTAAAAGAGAAATTCAAAAGTGTTTGTCTTGGTAAAAAGATATTACGCTTTGAAACAGCCATTATATTGTCAACTGGTATATTTGCTATGAAACTAAGAAAGATTTGAATAATATAATTTCAAATATCTTTTTAAGAAATCTACCGTTTGAGCTCCTTTTAAGTGCGCAAGTTCGTACTGCAACTGTGCCTCTTTGTAACTTTCAAAATTTGCTTTGATGTTTCGAGGCAGATTTTTTCTTATTCTTTTGACAATTTCATCGTATGTCTTTTTATCCACTATTTTTTTCTTTTCAAATGGAGTTTTTGGCTTAGGAACGAGCGGGTTAATACTCAGCGCGATTTGTTTATATCCAAGTCTTTGAACTTCTTGTAAAAATTCAAAAAATTCAATGTAATCACTTTCATCTTCTCCAAGCCCAACAATGTAATACAATTTCACGCTTTCAAAGCCGACTTCAATTCCTATTCTGAGAGCATTAAAAATACTTTCGGTGTCTATATCTTTAAGCATCGCGTTTCTAAGTTTCTGGGATATACCTTCCGGGGCTAAGGTAAAAGATTGTTGATTTGATTTTCTTAATAAGTATACCAAGTTTTTGTCTAACTTATCAACCCTTAGAGATGAAACTGAGAATTTTATATCTTTGTTTTTTATGTATTCGAGCAAATTCGAAAGATAAGGGTAATCAGTAATTGTTGCACTTATAAACCCAAACTCTTTCTCATGGTATTTTTCAATTATGTGTTTTACTTCGTCTATCTCAGCGAATTTAACTGGCTTTTTTGTATAACCTGTTACGCAAAAAGCACATCTCCATATGCAACCTCTACCTATTTCGATCAACAATTTGTTTGGAAAAGTAGAGTAAGGTGTTATATAATGAGAGTGGGGAACGGGTGATAATGTTCCATTGTATTTTCTGTAATGAGTCTTTTTGTATTTCAACGAATAAATACCACCTATTCTTCTAAAAGATTCAGGATTTTTTGTTCTTATATACTCCAAAATGGCATCTGCAAATTGTTCAGCTTCGGGCTCCAGATCTCCAATGAATACAAAATCTGCAATTTCTTCTAAAAGATGATGGTTAAAAAATGTAACTGGTCCACCAATTATAATCAGTGGATGATGGGCAGTGCGTTCCGTTGATTTAAGGGGGATATTTTTTTTGACAAGCATATCAGCTATATTTATTAGGTTGTTTTCAAACTGTATTGTAAACATCCAAATTGGGTATTCATCGATTGGTGTTTGCTTTTCAAGAGAGTAAAATTTACGAAACCAATTTTCGTAAAAAAATCTGTGTATACTTACTTTATTTAGCGATAACAACCGTTGTATCCAGCTCCAAGCTAAACTACTACTGGCAATTTTATAGTTGTCTGGGAAAATAAAGGCAACCTCCGGAAGGTTGCCTGTTATGTTTTCAAGTTCTATCTCTGAATCTCTAAACTTTTTCACATACTGAAACTCATTAAACAATGTTTTATTTGCTGGTCTCCTCACTAAACACATCCTCCAAATGTAGATGGTTCAACGCGAATTAGAAACGCTCGATAGCCTTTCTTTTTAAATAATTTCTTGAAACAACCGCCCTCTTAATAGAAGCTTCTGCAACCTTTTCATTCTCCCTCATCACGATCGCTTTGAACGTAATAACGTTTTCATTCACCTCAGAAACTCTGATACCAACTATTAGTCTTTCACCAATAACTACCGGTTTGAGATGTGAAAGTTCACTGTAAACAACTACCGATATATCATCCTCTCCGAGGAAAGAATTCAGGAATTCGCCAGTAACGTAATTTATTTCTCTCAATAGCCCCGAAGTAGAAACCAAATGTAAATTAACCATCTCTTCGTCTTCATCCCAAACTGTTGATTCATCTGGCAACACCTCAACAGACTTGTTGAGTCCAACGAGCTTTTCAAAGTTTTCACCCACAATGTCTCCCCCCAAAAATTTTAAAAAGTTATTTAAACATTAAGCTTGTTGAGCTTTAATGTTTAACCCTTCATCATTTCCGTTGAGCATTGCTCTTAATTCTTCTCCACTCATTACTTCTCGTTCAAGCAAAACAGACACTATCTGCTCCATCTTGTCTTTGTTTTTAATCAATATTTCCTTTGCTCTGTCGTAACATGACTTTACAATGTACTGAATTTCATGGTCTATCATCTTTGCGACTTCCTCACTATAGTTTCTTATTCTTGTAAGTTCCTTTCCGAGGAAAACCTCCTGTTCAGTCTTACCCCAGGCAAGTGGTCCAAAATTCTCACTCATTCCATACTCACATACCATTTTTCTTGCAATTTCTGTTGCCCTTTCAATATCGTTTGCTGCTCCACTTGTAAAATCACCAAATACCAATTCCTCAGCTGCTCTTCCGCCAAGAAGCGTGGTTATAGTATCCAACAGCTCGTTTTTGCTTACTAAATACTTGTCCTCCGCTGGTAAATGTAATGTATACCCAAGAGCAGCATAGCCTCGTGGTGTTATAGATATTCTGTGAACTGGATCTGAATTTGGTAATGAAGAACTAATTATAGCATGTCCAACTTCATGATATGCCACTATTTTCTTCTGTTTTTCAGAAATAACTCGCGATTTTCTTGCAGGTCCTGCTATAACTCTATCTATAGCTTCTTCAAAGTCGTTCATCTTTATAATGTTTCGACCATCTCTTGCTGCAAGTAATGCAGCTTCATTAACCAAATTCTCAAGATCAGCACCAACAAAACCTGTCGTTCTCTTAGCCAAAACAGACACGTCAACGTCTCTATCAATCGGTTTATTTCGCAGATGTATTTTAAGTATCGCTTCTCTTCCTTTTACATCTGGTGGATCCACAACAACCTTTTTGTCGAATCTGCCAGGTCTTAAAAGAGCAGGGTCGAGTATGTCGGGTCTGTTTGTTGCTGCCATCACTACTATGCCCTGATTTATATCAAATCCGTCCATTTCCACAAGCAATTGGTTTAGTGTTTGTTCTCTTTCATCGTGTCCGCCACCAAGCCCTGCACCCCTATGCCTTCCCACAGCATCTATTTCATCTATAAACACTATACAAGGTGAACTTGATTTGGCTTGCTCAAATAAATCTCTCACCCTTGCTGCACCAACACCAACGAAAAGTTCAACAAAATCTGAACCACTGATGTGGAAAAATGGAACGTTTGCCTCACCTGCAACAGCACGTGCAAGCAAGGTCTTACCTGTACCCGGAGGTCCAACAAGCAATATACCCTTTGGCATTCGTGCACCAAGCTTAGCAAACTTACCCGGATTTTTAAGAAACTCAACGGTTTCTTTCAGCTCCTCTATAGCTTCATCTACACCTGCCACATCTTTGAATGTAACTTTTATCTTATTTGGATTAACTCTTTCAGCTCTACTTTTTGTAAACGTGAACGCTTGGTTATTGCCTCGTCCAAGCCCACGAATTATGAAGGCAAAAAGCAATAAAGTTACCACGAATATCGCTATGTTTCCAATAATATTCACCCAAAAGCTACTATCTGTAACTTTTTCGCCTTGTACAATCACACCATATTCAACAAGCTTATTAATATTCTCGATATCGTATCTGAACCAAGGTGCATAAACAGAATAAGCCTTACCTTGCTTTGTCTTAACACTTAAGTTACCGTCATCTTTTATTATAACTTCTGCGATGTCTGTTTCACCTGTACTAAGTCTTTTGACAAACTCACTGTAACTCATATTAACTTCAATTGCAGCTTTTGAATTTACGAATCCTTCGTAAATCCAAAAGAGTGATAAAGCTATTAATATTAGAAATATAATAGAACCTATGTTACGATTCAAAATAAAAGCCTCCTTTCGTTTCTATAGTAATACCTAAGGGATTTAAATATCCTTTAGCCTCATACAAATACGGTATGTATACAACTTTACCCTCTTTAACCGATACTACCAATGGAATCAAGTGCTTCACAAACGTTGGTACCTTCTTTTCTACAAAAAATTCCTTCACCTTTTTTCCGCTTAACAACTTATCACCTTCCAACCAATTTCTTATCTCAAAAACTAAACTTTCATCACTTACTCCTTTCATTATACCACAACTTGAGATTTTTAAGAGGTAATCATTAAATATTACAGTTTCTATTACAACTTTATTCAATGGTAGGTTTATTATCTTAGAATTATGTTGATACCTACCAACCTTACCCATGATGCACCAACCACGTGACACTTCAATCCCCAAGTCTTTCCAAAATAAAACTTTGTATGAAATTTTATCTGATTGCTGAAGTTTCTTAAATCTTTCAATTTTTTCACTATCGATAGGTTTTCCAAAAAACGAGAGCGCCAACCTTCTAA
>JBCNVJ010000065.1:0-8028 GCA_039630255.1 Fervidobacterium sp.
GACTGGTTTTTCTCCTGTGATAGATAATTTATACAATGGTGGCATAGCTATATAAATTCGCTGGTCTTCTATCAACTGTCTCATGTACCGGTAGAAAAGAGCCAGCAATAATGTTCTTATATGGGCACCGTCAACATCTGCATCTGTCATAATAACAATTTTTCCGTATCTTAATTTAGTCGGGTCGAAGTTGTCACTAATCCCTGTACCTATTGCTGTTATTATATCTCTTATTTGTTCATTTTTTAATAATTTTAGTTCATTACTCTTCTCCACGTTCAATATTTTTCCTCTCAGAGGTAATATTGCTTGGAAGTTCCTATCTCTGGCTTGTTTGGCACTTCCCCCCGCTGAATCACCTTCTACTATGAAAAGTTCTGCTTCTTCAACATTTTTTGTTATACAATCCGCAAGTTTTCCTGGCAACGTGGAAGCCCCAAGTGCACTTTTTCTTTTCACAGCTTCTCTTGCCCGCTTTGCTGCTTCCCTTGCTTCTCTTGCTTGCTGTGCCTTCTGAACTATTATCTTTAAAACTGACTCGTTAACCTCAAAGTAATCCATCAACTTATCTCTGACTATCTTTGCAACTGCTTCTTGAACTTCTTCGTTACCAAGTTTAGATTTTGTTTGACCTTCAAACTGCGGTGTACCCATCATAAGTACATTAACGATAGCAGTCATTCCTTCCCTCAAGTCTTCACCTTTGAAAGGTTCACCCTTTATAAAATTTTTCTTCTTTCCAAGTTCGTTAACAACCCTTGTAAATGCGGTTTTGAAGCCAGTCACATGGGTACCACCATCGACGGTCTTTATGTTATTCACAAAAGAAATAATTGTCTCTCCGTCCTCATCGGTGTATTGAAACGCTATATGTGCTTCTATATCTTGATGAACCCCATCAATTAGAACCACTTCGTGAAGTGTTTTGGATCCCTTGTTAACATGTGTTACAAATTCTTTTAGTCCTCCACCATAATGAAGAGTCTTTCTTATATCGTTTCGCTCATCTATAAATTCTATGGTTATCTTAGGATTAAGAAATGCAAGGTCTCTTAACCTGGTCAATATTGTATCTGCGTCAAATTCTACTGTAGTGAAGATCAATTTATCTGGCTTGAATTTTACTATTGTTCCACGTTTATCACTTTCACCAACAATCTCTACTTCTGTAGTTTTTACGCCTCTTGAGTACCTTTGTCTGTATATTTTTCCATCTCTGTGCACTTCCACTTCCATCCATTCAGATAATGCGTTGACAACGGAAGCACCAACACCGTGAAGCCCTCCGCTTACCTTATAACTGCTCTTAGAAAACTTTCCACCTGCATGTAATGTGGTCATAACGACTTCAAGAGCACTTGTTCCAGTATCTGGGTGCATATCAACGGGTATACCTCTACCGTTGTCCTCTACTTCAACAGATCCATCGGTCCTTATCGTTACACGTATCATATCACAAAAGCCTTGTAATGCTTCATCAATGCTGTTATCCACTATTTCATAAATCAAATGGTGTAATCCATTCTTCCCGGTTGAACCGATGTACATACCTGGTCTTTGCCTAACAGGTTCAAGACCTCTGAGGACTTGTATATTTTGTGCATTGTATTCACTAAAAGTACCTGTTGTTTGTTCTGCGTTTAACTCATTGATTTTTTTAAACACAACGTTGCACCTCCAAATTCTCGCTGAAATGTCAAATTTTAAAGCTCAACATTCAGTTTTTCTTCTTTGACAAAGAGCCAAAGGGTTGTTTATCCTTCTATATTCGGGCGAAAGCTTTGTTTTACCTCGATAAAAATGTTTTCAATTTTAATTTGTAATTTTTCGAGTATTCTTTTTTTAATTTGTCGTTTCATTTTCTTTAGTTCAGTTGCCCAAACATAATCATCACACTCTACATGGAGTGCTCCATCTTGATAGTTCTTAAAGTATACATGCTTTGATATGTAGTTTCCAAGTATAACTTGAGAATTTTCGTTGAGTAAGGTTATAAAGTAAAGTTTTTGAAAGAATGTGCTTTTAGTGCTTAGCTCTTTAATAGCATGCCTTAAAGTAAGCATCTTATATATTCCTCAAATTCTTTAGAAAATTGTTTACTTAGCTGAGTTGAACTGACCTGGAACTGACCTACCTGATTAACTGGGACAATTCCTCTGCTGGTATGTGTTAAGAAAATCTCGTCACAATTAAATAGCTCGGATGGTTCTACAAATCTTTCCTCAATTGTATAATTTTTTTCTTTCAAAAATTTTATCACGTACATTCTCGTGATGCCATCAAGTATCCCAGATTCAAGCGAAGGTGTGATAATTTTGAGATTTTTGATTAAAAATATATTACTAAACGTACCTTCGCAGACTTGTCCTCTGCTGCCCATCATTATTACGTCGTAGTTATCACCTTTCGTCAAACGTGCAAGATATATATCAGGCCTTCCTAAGCATTTTAGGTCCGGTGGTATACTCCAGGGATCTGCCCGTCTAATATTAGTGAAATCAATCTTGACAAAATCAACGTTCATTTCTTCTGTATTTTCGATAGAAACGTAATTTAACAGCTTACCCGCATACACATAAACAACTCTAATTCTTTCAGATAAATTTTCATATATCAACTGTTCAAATTCTTGATAGCTTGGAGGTATTATTTTTAGATAGGACAAAGATTTACAAAGCCTGCTGTAATGCTCGTTAATGGCGAAAGGTTTACCTGAGTATGTTCTTAACGTTTCGTAAACTGCTACTCCTTTGGTTAAGCTCTCAATTATTTCAGTCGTTTGAAACTTGCTTTTGAACAACTTTCGACACCACTCCTTCAGAAGTTACAGAGTAAGTCTTAACTTTTACAAAATCACCTATGATTCCGCCATTTGTCTCGTGCGGTACGTAATACTCATCGTAACCATAGTATATTCCATTCATTGTTCCTTCAACAAGCACCGTAACAACACGTCCCACAAGCTTTTTCTTGTATTCATTAGCAATATTCTGCGAGTGTTTTATAAGGATATCAATGCGTTCCTTTTTTATGTTTCCAGGTACCTTTTTCTCCATTTGTGCTGCTTTTGTACCAGGTCTTTCGGAGTATCTAAAAGCATGTACCTTACTAAATTCAGCTTTTGTGATTATGTCGAGCGTCTTTTGAAATTCTTCATCAGTTTCAGCTGGAAAACCTACCATTATATCTGTCGTTATTGAAAACAATGGATCAGCACTCCTTAGTTTTTCAACAATGTTTAAGAAATATTCCGAGGTGTAGTTTCTACCCATCCTTTTAAGTACAGACGTACTTCCGCTTTGAAGCGGTATGTGCAAATGGTTACAGATCTTGTCACTTTCTAAGATTACCGATATGAGCAAATCATCTATATCTTCAGGATTTATGGAACTCAATCTTATCCTAAATTCACCGTTTATTTTAGAAACTTGTCTTAACAACTGAGAAAGAGAGGTTCCTGTATCGTAGCCGTACTTGCCAAGGTTTAATCCAGTTATGACTATTTCTTTATGTTTTTTTGTAACCAACTGCTCAATCTCTTTTATCACTACTTCGGTAGGCTTGCTCCTTATTTTCGTTCCTCTCAGAGTCCTAATAATGCAATAAGTACATCCATTGTTGCAACCGTCCTCTACTTTAACAAACGCCCTTGACCTTTCAGCAATCGAATCCTTTACTATTTAGAAAGAGATATGATCTTCTTCCAGTATTCATTATTTGAATATATACCATTTTCATGGAGAAACTTTAGAATATTCTTTTTTTCGAGATTTCCAAGTACCAAATCAACTCCAAGCAATTTATATTCTGAAGGATCTCTTTTGATCTGCGTATAACAGCCTACAAGGATTATTTTTGAACTTGGATTTTCTTTTCTTAGATGTCTTATAGTTTGTCTTACCTTTCGTTCAGCCTCACCCGTGACAGCGCAACTGTTTACAATATACACTGCTGCATCTTTATCCGCATTTGGTATGACTACGTAATCAGCATTCTCGAGCATCTCAATAATTAATTCGCTTTCGTATTGATTCATCTTACATCCTTGTGTAATCACCGAAATCCTTGTGTTCATTTATTCACCACCATGCTTTTCTGGATCGCATTTTTCAACACAGATAAACGAGTAACAACTCCAAGTAAAATATTATTGTCATCAACTACAGGTATCATTTTGTAATTTTTTCTCATGAATGCATCTGCAACATATAGTAACGTATCGTAAGGCTTTACGGTAAAAACAGGTTTAGTAACATATTTACCTATCGGGTCTTTCGATATTTTTTTCAAGTTACTTAAAACAAGGTTAGTATCTGGCAAAAAAGCAGCTGTTTGAAGTAAATTAAAATAGCTCGGCAAACACGCACGTATAATATCGTCTTCACTTATAAATCCCACAACCTTAAGATCAGTGTCGACCACCGGTATTCCTGAAGTCCCTGTTTTGTCAAGTAAATCTATCACTTGCTCAACTGTCTCATTTTCGAATACGAACGTCAAATCGTAAGTCATTACATCTTTGACTTTGATTGATTCCATACTATTCCACCCTCTCGCTTGAAATCAGTTCAAGATACTTTTCTATCTGTTGTCTTGAAGGTGGTTCTTTGCCAATATAAGAAGTTTTTGCAACAGCTGCAGCATATCCGTATCTTGCCATATCAAGGCAACATTTACCATCTAATTGAGCCAAAACCATTGCAGCCACAAATGTATCACCCGTACCAAGCAAATAAGAGTGATCTATATCAACCTTTGGAGAGAATTTCCAAACACCATCTACAGTTCCAACAAAGTCAAAAATTGTTTTGTAGGAAACTATAACGAGCTTTGCACCACTTTTAATAAATTCCTTTGTGGCTTTTATGTATTCATCCTCTGTGTGTAGTATATTTCCAAGTATTTTCTCACTTCGTCTCATATCATATTTTAAAACATCCGGAAACGCTATCTTGATGGAGTCTATTATTATTTCGTCACGCGCCTCCCAAAAAACTTTCTTGTTGTATTTTTTGGCTATCTTTGTAAGTTCACCGTAAATACTATTTGAAACACCACGTGGTACACTACCAGAAATTACAACAACACTGACCTGTTTAAGCAGCACCTCGTACCTTCTTAAAAAGGCTTCCATAGAATAGATATCAACATAAGGACCTTCTGAATTTATCTCCGTTAGCGTGTGATTTACAGTATCTGCAATTGCTATGTTTTCCCTTGTTTCATCGTTGATATGCACAAAACTTGTCGAAATGAGTGAGTCAATCTTTCTGAGTTCAGATATTAAAACATTCCCAACATACCCTCCAACAAAGCCAGTAACAATGGAAGGAATACTGTACTTAGATAGAATAACCGCCACGTTTACTCCCTTACCACCAGGAGTCATTTTGTTTTTTTCATTTGAGACAATGTTGAGTTTATCAATACTAAAATTTTCTATGATAAACTCCCTGTCAAGAGCCGGATTTAAACAGACAGCAAGCACTTTTCTCATTGTTTTACCCCCACTATATACTCGTCTGGATCTCCGTTGTACACAATTTTACCATTCTTCATGATTAACAATATATTACCAAGTCCAAGAAATCTTTTCAACGTTCTTGTAGCTAATATTATTATTTTTTCCTTTGAAAGATCTTTAAGTAGCTTAGTCACAAACTCAACGTGTTCATCATCCAAATGATCTATTAAACAATCAAATACCAAAACCGATGATTTTCTCACAGAAGAAATAAACAATAAAAGTCCTATCTTTTCAAGTACGTAAAGTGAAGAAAGTGGTGTTCTTTCAAACTTGTACAAAGCTTTTAAAACTCCAAAACTGTCAAGTTGTTCAGCAAACTTCTCAACGCTGAAATCAAACTCACGACCAAACACTAAATTCATTAACTCTTTCAAGTTTAAGTGGTCAAGCGATTCAAGAAAATTCGTATCGAGATAATTTACAATTTCCCTAAGTTCTTTTTCTTTATACTCACTGATATCTTTTCCTTCCAATAAGATCTTACCTGTGTATTCAACAGAAGGATACACTTCTGGATTCAAATTTGCTAAACTCCTTAAAAATGCAGATTTTCCCGACCCTCTTGGTCCATATAAGATAGCTATGTCACCTATTTTAAGCGATAAATTGATATTTTCAAATAGTACGCTTTCTCCAACTTTTGCTGTAAAATTTTCACATACTACTTGTGTTACCTTGCTCTCTACCTTTTTTCTCTTCATCTTTTTTCACCGTATCCTTAAGCCTTTTTTCAAGCATTTCTTGGGCTTTTTTGTCACCCAAATTTGCTAACCTTATAAGTTCGTATTGGGATAGTATCTTTTCCTTACTCAATTTCATCAACTTTCGCATTTTCTCATCTCCTTAGTTTGTTTTTATTTTTATTTTTCATTGTTTATTATACCATTTTTCAGTTAACACATCTTGTATTGTTTTTTAATTTTCTGGTGCTTATGTTAATTTTCAATAAATACAAAAGTTAAAATTAAAAAGCAGGGGAAAATTCCCCCTGCTTGCAATGAATAATAAATGAATAATAAATAAATTCAATTGACCAATTTAATATCTTGGTCTGTCCTCAATAAATTCTTTTATGCGTTTTAAACCCTTGCCAATATTTTCAATGTTGGTAGCAAAACTAAGTCTTACAAACCCTGGCATCTCGAAAGCACTACCAGGAACAGTTGCAACGAGCTTTTCAGAAAGTAACTCTTTACAGAATTTTTCGTCATTTTCCTCCACTTTAAAGAAAAGATAGAACGCGCCTTTTGGTTCAATAAACGTTAGTCCATATTCCTTCGCCTTTTGAATAACGAAGTCCCGACGTTTTTTGAACTCTTCGATCATCTCACTGTTATCAGTTTCACATGCGGCAATTGCGGCATATTGGGCTATAGTGTTAATGTTTGAACTTATGTGTCCTTGAATTTTGGAGATTCGTTTTTTTATATCTTTATTTTTTGTGGCTGTGTAACCAACACGCCAACCCGTCATGGCATGAGACTTACTAAAGGCGTTCACATATATGAGTAGTTCATCATCCACAAGTCCGTACAGTGATATATGATCGCCATCGTAGACAAGTTCATCGTAAACTTCATCCGTGATAACGTAAATCTTTCTTTCATTTGCTATTTTCGCTATATTCAATAAAGTTTCCCGATCGTATATTCCTCCGGATGGATTGTTCGGTGAATTAACTACTATCGCTTTTGTACGTTGCGATATATGCGACCGCAGGTTCTCAATCGACGGCATGAACTGGTTCTCAAAGTGTGTTCTAACGACAACTGGTTTACCTCTTGCCATGAGTATCTGTGGGATGTAGCTCACCCAAAGTGGTGAAAAAAGAATCACTTCATCTCCATCTTCAAGCAGAGAAGCAAAAGCGTTGAAAAGTGCTTGTTTTCCTCCATTACTGACGACAATTTCATCAGGACTGTAATCAATACTCTTTTTTCTCTTCAAATAACTTGAGATTGCTTCTCTAAGTGGAAGTATACCATTGCTATCCGTATATTTTGTATAGCCTCTTTCAAGCGCCTCTATTGCTTTTTCTACAATAAGTCTTGGGGTGGGAAAATCTGGTTCACCAGCCGTGAGATTCACAACATCTTTTCCTTCGGAAATAAGTCTTTTTGCAAGCGAATCTATTTCTAAGGTTTTTGATGGTGCAATCAATTCTGCTGGATGCAAAATCATCACCTCTTTTTGTATTTTTACTAAGTCTTGGTTAAGAAATACAAATTATAAACAATCAGAGAAGGTTTGTTTACTTACAACTGTAATTTCATTTACTCACATCTAGCATTTACATCTAAAAACTGGGAATTTTGTTGCAGTTACATCATCAAGTCTTCTGACTGGTGTAGTATACGGTGCACCCTTGACTAACTCGGGTTTTTCAATGGCTTCTTTGTATATTTTCTCCATCACTTCAATGAACAAATCAAGCGTTTGCTTACTTTCGGTTTCCGTTGGCTCTATCATCATAGCTTCATGTACAATTAACGGGAAGTAAA
>JBCNVJ010000066.1:0-5250 GCA_039630255.1 Fervidobacterium sp.
AGAGGTTACAAAGTTATCATACACGATATGAAGAAAATTAAAAAAACTCCCGTACACAGGAGTGAAAATTTTGCAGAGCTTGTTTGTAGTAACTCACTCAAGTCTGCTGAGCTAACAAACGCTGAAGGATTATTGAAAGCAGAGATGGAAATATGGGGCAGCTTGATACTTGAATGTGCTAAAAGAAATCGAGTACCTGCTGGAAAAGCTTTGGCAGTTGACAGGGAGAAATTTTCAGAATGTGTCACACAGATGTTAATGTCAACAAAACTCGTTGACGTAGTTTGGGAAGAGGTGGAAGAACCATATTTAAATGGTATATGGATTATTGCAACAGGTCCAACTACGGAGGGGAAACTTGCAGAATGGATAATTAGCCAGACAGGTGGTTTTTTTAACTTCTTTGATGCAGTTTCTCCAATAGTAAGTGCAGATAGTATAGATATGAACGTATGCTACATTGCAGACAGATATGGTATTGGAACAGGAGATTATATAAATTGTCCAATGAGTAAAGAAGAGTATGAAAGATTTTGGAATGAATTGGTAAATGCAGATGTCATCGAGATGAAAGATTTTGACAAAAAATTACTGTTTGAACGGTGCCAACCCATAGAAGAAATAGCTAAAAGTGGTAAGGATGCGATGAGATATGGACCTCTCAGACCTGTTGGACTTACTGATCCTAGGAGCGGTAAAGAACCTTATGCAGTTGTTCAATTGCGTAAGGAGAATGTTGAAGGAACGATGTATAACGTTGTAGGGTTTCAAACACGTTTAAAGTGGAAAGAACAAGAACGAATATTGAGACTTGTACCAGGGTTACAGAACGTAGAAATATTGCGCTATGGCGTGATGCACAGAAACAGTTATATTAACTCACCAAAAGTGTTAGATGAATTTCTTAGACTTAAGTCAAATCCAGAAATCTTCTTCGCTGGTCAAATCACGGGTGTAGAAGGATATGTGGAATCCGCAATGACTGGTATGTACGTTGGAATAAATATAGCGAGGTTATTGAGCGGAAAAGACATGGTAAAATTTCCAGAAAAAACCATGTGTGGTGCACTTTTAAAGTACATTACCAATGCAAGGGAGTTAAAACCAATGTATGCTAACTTTGGACTATTGGAAGGTGCTAAAGATCGTGAAAATAAAGCATTAAGAGCTATTGAAAACATGAAAGTATTCTATCAGGAGGTAATCGATTAAATGCAAAAAAACGCTAGTTTAGATCTTTTACTTGGGGATTATAAGAAAGCTATCATAAGACTCTCCATTCCCAATATGATTTCAATGCTTGTTCAGACAATTTATAATCTTGTAGACGCAATCTGGGTTGCTGGACTTGGAACTGTTGATCTTGCTGCTATGGGTTTCTTTTTCCCGATATTTATGATAGTAATGTCTATAGCTACTGGAATTACAATCGGTACGAACTCAGCCATATCAAGAAAAATAGGTGCCAAAGACTACAATAGTGCAAGATCAATCGCGGAACACTCACTTTTGTTAGCTTTAATAATTGGCATTCTTACTATGGTTTTTGGTATTCTTTCACTTAAAACAGTACTTGTTGGTATTGGTGCAACTGGCAAAGCTTTAGAAAAAGCTTATGAATATGGTTTTATCATTTACATTTTTACTTTACCACTTATGTTTAACAACACAGCTATCGGCATTCTCAGAGGTGAAGGTGATTCAAAGCGCCCAATGTATGCTGTTATATCCAGCTCAATCTTAAATATTGTGCTTGACCCAATATTTATTTACACCTTTAAACTTGGTATATCCGGTGCAGCATGGGCAACAGGTGTATCTATACTGTTTGCTTTTTTCATACTTTCACATTTACTCTTTGTTTCAAAAAGTACATTTCTGAGAATTTCTTTTAAGAACTTTTCGTACAATTCTCTTTTTATCAAGGACACTTTGTTTGTCGGGTTTCCAACAGCACTTGCTCAAATAACAATGTCTGTTGCAATATATGTTTTGAATATTTTTGTCGCAAAAGTTGGAGGAAATACAGGAATTGCAACTTTTACAGCTGCCTGGCGAATAATAAACCTTGGAACGTTAACGATAATAGGAATTTCTTCAGCGGTTACTTCTGTTACTGGTGTTGCTTATGGAGCAAAGGATGTAGCAAGGCTTAAAAATTCTTTGACCTACGCAATAAGATTCGGCGAAATATTTGGAATTTCTATAATGGTACTTATTTTTGTCTTCGCAAGGCAGTTGGCTTTCTTATTTTCTTACACAAAATCGTCAACAAGTTTACTTGAAAATATTGCTCAAGCATTAAGAATCTTGTGTTTGTTTTTACCTGGTACACCATTTGGTATGTTGACTTCCGGGATGTTTCAAGGAATTGGACAAGGCTTTAAAAGTCTTGCCACAACTATATTAAGAACAATGATTTTTCAAATTTTTTGGACATGGATATTTGTAGATGTTTTCAAAACAGGGTTAAGCGGTGTTTGGTGGGGTATAGTTGTTGGTAACGCAACTGCATCCATGGTTACATACACCTGGGGAAAAATAACGATAGAGAAACTTAAAATAAAATTTGAAAACTCAAAGTCTTAACTTTAAGGTGAGTTATAAAAATCTTACAGCATGGGAACGAATTTTACATAACTTAATTTTTCTATTTTTAACTCATCGTTGATTTTTGTTATTTTAGTAAGTATTTGCACAAATTCATCACCTACTGGAATAATCATAATACCTAAGTTTTTTAATTGTTGAATAAGTTTTTCAGGAATTCTTTTCGCATAACAAGTAACCGTTATTTTGTCAAACGGAGCATATTCTATTAGACCTTCTTTGCCATCGCCCGTAATTACCGTAACGTTTTTAATTTCTAACTTTTTTAATCTCTCCAACGCGCTTTGTGCTAACTGCGGTATTCGCTCTATTGTGTAGATCCATCCAGATTCACCTACAAGTACGCTCATCACCGCAGCATTGTAACCGCTCCCTGTTCCAACTTCAAGAACTTTGTCCCCAGCTTTTAATTGAAGATATTCGCACATCATACCAATCATATGGGGCGCAGATACAGTCTGACCATACCCAATTGGCAAAGGTGTATCGACATATGCGCTATCAACATATTCTTCCGGTACAAATAGTTTTCTGTCTACAATATTCATGGCCTCTATAACCTTTTTAGAAACACCGTAATACTCAAGATGTTCATACACAATTGCCACCTCCAAAGAAGTGGCTTATCTTCTGTAGATGAGGTATGCAGTGTAACCTATATACGTTAAAAATAAAAGTGTACCTTCGACACGACCAAGTTTCAAGTCTTTCGAAAGTAAGATTAACACACTTGTTATCGCTATAAGTAATGTAACATCTATGTTTAATACAGTTGGATAACTTATCGGGTTTATGGTTGCGGAAATTCCAAGTATAAAGAATATATTGAATATATTCGAACCAATAACATTTCCAAGTGCTATCTCATTGTTTCCTTTAGCAACAGCAGCTAAAGATGTAGCAAGTTCGGGAATTGATGTACCTGCAGCAACTATAGTTAATCCAATCAATTTATCAGATACACCAAAAAGTTTTGCTATATCTACAGCACCATTGACTATCCACCTACCACCTAATACCAAACCAGCAAGACCACCTATTACATACAAAGTAGCAGTAAACAAGCTAATTTGCTTTTCCTTTGTTTTTTCAAGCTCTTCAAACATTTCCCTGTCTTTTTTTGCCATTTCGAATATGTAAGACATAAATATTGCAAAAAACAATAACAACACCACACCATCCCCACGGGTAATTATAGATGGTTGTTTGTTACCGAGAGCGAGTATTGATATTGCTGCTATCAAACTTAACGGTATTTCTTTTCTTAAAGTTGAGTGCCGAACTGTTATACTTTTAACCACGGCTGAAAGTCCTGCGACAACCAATATATTAAAGATATTGCTACCTATTATATTCCCAAGACTTATATCTGAATTTCCTTTTACTGAAGATACTATGTTTACAGCTAATTCTGGTGACGAAGTACCAAACGATACAATAGTTAACCCTATAACAAGATCTGACACTTTCAGCTTTTTAGCTATTGCTGCTGAACCTTCCACTACCTTGTCTGAACCTAAGGTAACGAACAAAAAACCAACTACAAGCAACAAGATCGACAAGACCAATTCCTTTCACCTCTTTTATTCAAAATATCATCCAAGTGGCAACAGAATTTATTATATCACCAAAATAAATCTGGTTCCAGTAGTCGATAATTGCACGTTATTGATTAATATTTGCTTTTGTGATAAAATATTGGCAAGGAAAGTTTGTAATCATTTTGAGGAGATTTTATGTGATGCTATGCTAATCGTTGCTTACAAATATTTCAAAATTTTAACCAACTTTTCGTAGCAAATGTAATATTTATATTGTACAATTTTTCACGAGGAAAATAAAAAGGGTTGAAAAGTTTTATCAGCACACAACATTAAAGGAGGGAGTAAGATGAAGATAGCGATTAACGGTTTTGGAAGGATAGGAAGACTTGTTTTGAGAGAACTCATTCGCCGCAACAGTAACATTGAGGTTGTAGCCATTAATGATTTAGACAAAGCAGAAACATTGGCTCATCTTTTCAAGTACGATTCTGTTCACAGAGTATTTGATGGCGAAGTGAGGGTAACAGAAAATTCGATAGTTGTCAATGGTAAAGAAATCAAAGTTTTTGCCGAAAAAGATCCGGCAAATCTTCCTTGGAAAGATCTCGGTGTTGATGTAGTTGTAGAATCTACAGGTAAATTTACCGAGAGAGATGGTGCAATGAAACACATTCAAGCTGGTGCAAAGAAAGTAATTATAACCGCTCCGGCTAAGGGAGAAGACATTACCGTCGTTATTGGTTGTAATGAAGATCAACTCAAGCCTGAGCATCAAATAATTTCCTGCGCTTCTTGTACAACGAACTCAATCGCTTCAATTGTCAAAGTACTCAACGACAATTTTGGTATTGTCACTGGTTACCTTGTAACCGTACACAGTTACACAAACGACCAAAGAGTTCTTGACCTTCCACATAAAGATCTCAGAAGAGCAAGAGCTGCAGCCATGAATATCATACCAACAACAACAGGCGCTGCAAAGGCAGTTGCACTAGTTGTACCAGAAGTGAAGGGTAAACTCGATGGTATGGCTTTAAGGGTCCCAACTCCAGATGGTTCCATTTCTGTTTTAAGTGTCCAGGTTGAAAAAGCAACA
>JBCNVJ010000067.1:0-10058 GCA_039630255.1 Fervidobacterium sp.
TGTATTTGTAGAAAAGATCATCGGGGATTACACAAATGTTGTTGGATTACCCTTACCAAAGCTATGGAAAATACTTGTGGATAGGGGGTTAATAGATCTCAGTGGTTTTGAAAAGAGGACCAAGGGAGAAACTGCTAAACAATGGCAGTGAAAGTCTTTCGACAGAGGAATTAATAGCAATTTTGCTCAGGACAGGTACAAAGGGTAGAGATGTTGTAAAAGTTTCGAGAGAACTTTTTGAACATTTTGAAAACAGTCTTTACAAAATGTCAAAAGCATCTTTTGATGAATTCAAAAAAATAAAAGGCTTGGGTAACGCTAAGATAATAACTTTATTAGCTACTTTTGAGCTCGCAAAGAGGTTGATAAAGGAAGAAATTCTTACAGAAAATCCAAGACTTAACTCACCAGAGAAGGTATTTCAGTACTGCATAGACATGCAGATATTCCCACAAGAAATTGTCAGGGTTATTTTCTTAGATTCTAAATTAAACGTTATCAGTAGCAAAGAAATCTCCCGCGGAACAATTACAACATCTCTAGCTCATCCAAGAGATATATTTAGAGAAGCAATTGTCAGGAATTCAACAGCCATCATTATGGTGCACAATCATCCATCAGGCGATCCAACACCAAGCCAAGAAGACATCGAACTGACAAAACGCATAAAAAAAGCTGGTGAGTTGCTTGGTGTTTCTTTGTTAGACCATATAGTAATTGGGAAGACGTATTTCAGTTTAAGACAAAACTGCAAAGAAGTAGGGTGGGAGAATGTTTGAAAATGACGATGAAAAACTAAAAAACATTATGAAACTAAAAGCGGAACTCGAAAAAGACTTGAAAAAGAAAGGACTTCTGAAAGAAAAATCAAAAGAATCAAAAGATTTGAAATACGACGAAGAGGCTGTAAGAAAAATAAAAGAAAACATAACCACAAGTGCACACATAACCGAAGAAGGAAGCTTGAGTATCTATGATATAAACTTTCAAGATTACGATGCAAGTATTGACTCGATAGAAAAGACACTAAGGATTTTTTCTCAGAAAACTGCTAATTTGAATTGGAAGTTAATCTTTGAAGGTTTGAGTTCTATGCTTTCAGGTGATCTGAAGAAGGCACATTCTTCGTTTGAACAGGCAAGTGGTATAGAAGCGCAGTACAATAAGTTATTAACGGAACTTTACGTTGGTCAAGATATATCGCAGCAATTGGTTGCATTTGTCAAGAACAATCCAGATTCGATCTATCCACTTCTGCTTTTATTGGAGAGAGAATTACTTAAAGGTACCGCTGATGGAATAGAGAAAGTGCTATTGCTACTTACGAAAAAATCTTCATTTTGGAATTTGATTTATCGTATGTACACAAACTTAGCAAATGCAGATGACGTAGCAAAAGCTGTTAGAGAAAAAGGATTCGCTTCTTTAATATTGTTATTGAGTGTTTATATTGATAATTCAAGAGATTATCCATTACAAAACCACACATGTCTAAATGTGCACAAATCATATTTGAAGGGTGAAACAAGCACAGCACCAGAATGGTGTCTGTTTGGTCAGCTTATAATAGCTGCAAGAAAATATTTGTCAGGTTACAAAATCGACGTACAGAAACTAAGAAGATTTGAAAAATCACCAGAAATGAAACTCTTTTTGGGATTTTTACATTACAACGAAAAGAATACCTCGTTAGCTCGTGAATATTTTAAGGCATTTGAAACGCAGGTGGGAAGATACAAAATTTACACAAAACCTCTTAGACATTCAAAAATTGGTATGGAGCAGTTTATAGCAATACCAAACGATTTCAAAGAGCTCGCTGCAGAAAATCTTTCTATAACAGATTTTCTGAAAGATAATACTTCGGTGGATCTTTATATAAGCTACAGGAATCATGAGTTCCTTAGGCTGGTTTTTTCTGAAAAACACTGCAAAATAAACTATCGATAAATTAGAGTACTTTAAAATTCATAAAAGTGATAGGAGGATAGGTTATGATACCATTGTTTGATTTAACACGCCAATACGATATTATGAAGGAAGAAATTTTAAGAACAATAGATAACGTTTTGTCAGAAGGGAAGGTTATTTTGGGACCTGCCGTTGAAAAATTTGAGAGAGAGTTTGCACATTATCTTGGCGTAAAACATGCTGTTGGTGTGGCAAATGGTAGTGATGCGTTGGTGATAGCACTTCATTCCTTAGGTATAGAAAAAGGTGAAAAGGTAATAACAACTCCATATACATTTT
The DNA here is from genome assembly GCA_039630255.1 of Fervidobacterium sp. Taxonomy (GTDB): domain Bacteria; phylum Thermotogota; class Thermotogae; order Thermotogales; family Fervidobacteriaceae; genus Fervidobacterium. The sequence continues at coordinate 2,251 of JBCNVJ010000067.1, forward strand.
TTGCAACGGCATCCTGTATAGTTAGAAACGGCGGAATACCTGTTTTTGTGGATGTTGATAATGATACCTATAATATAGACCTAAATCAGGTGGAGCGTGCTTTAAGAAAAGATAACATACGCGTTGTGATACCAGTACATTTGTTTGGAAGAACTGTTGATTTTGAAAATCTACTCTTCCTAAGAGAGAAATACCATGTTAAAATATTAGAAGACGCTGCGCAATCTGTAGGAAGTGAAGGAAAAGTTAAAGATAAAGTTGTAAAATCAGGAACTTTTGGTGAAATTGGTATTTTTTCGTTTTTTCCAACAAAAAACCTTGGGGCTTACGGCGATGCAGGCATGATAGTTACCAATGATGATAACCTAGCTGAGAAGTCTCGAATGTTAAGACAACATGGTTCAAAGAAGAAATATTACCATGAAATGGTTGGCTACAACTCAAGACTTGATTCCTTGCATGCAGCCATTTTATCGGTGAAGCTTAGATACTTAGATGAGTGGACAGAAAGAAGATTGCAAATTGCAAGGTATTATGAAAAAATCATTGAAGATAAAAAACTACCGGTAAAATATCCAAAAGTTGAAAATAGAGGTTACCGCTCACATGTTTATCATCAATACGTTGTTGAATTTGAAAGTGAAGAAGTTCGTGAACGAGTAAGAAAGCACTTGGAAGATCACAAAATAGGTACAGCAATATATTATCCCTTGCCTTTGCATTTGCAAAAGTGTTTTTCTTCGTACGGTTACAAAGAAGGAGATTTCCCTGTTTCCGAAAAATTATCGAAAACAACACTTGCTTTGCCTATTTTTCCCGAGCTAACCAATACTGAAATTGAAGAAGTTGTTTACAGAATAAGTGAGGTGTTATAGAATGGATAGTACACAAAACGAACAACTTTTACAAACTCTTGAAAATTTTGTAAGAAGGTACCTACGGGTAAAAGACACGATAAAAGAACTCAACAAAGAAAAGAAAGACCTTGAAAGTGCCATCATTCAGATGGTTGAGGGTACGGATATAGACCATATAATAGTTGATGGCACAGTTGTTGAATTTGAAAGCAAAACAAAAATAAAGCTAAAATAAAGCCCAAATATCTTAGAGTGGGTGACAAAACTTTATTCGTGGGGGGAGTGAAAGCATATGGATAAGTATTTTGGAATTTCCCAAGCAGGTTCCACGGTACGTCGCGAGATAGTCGCCGGTGTAACAACGTTTCTTACGATGGCTTATATCGTGTTTGTTAACCCGTCAATCCTTGTCCAAGCGGTTCCCGGAATTTTCGATCAGGCTGGAAAAATCGCTGATCAAGGACTTTACAACACATACTACGGCGCTTTTATGGTTGCAACCATAGTTGGTGGAGCAGTGGCAACATTAATAATGGGACTATATGCAAATTACCCATTTGCACTCGCACCAGGTATGGGACTAAACGCTTATTTCACATACACTGTTTGCTTAAAACTCGGTATCCCCTGGCAACTGGCACTTACAGCTGTGTTCATAGAAGGTATTATATTCGTACTGTTAACTGTTACAGGTGCGAGAAGCTTTGTCGCGAGGGCTGTACCACAACCAGTTAAGGCGGCAACGGGTGCAGGTATAGGTCTTTTCATAGCCTTAATCGGTTTGAAAAATGCAGGTGTAGTAATGCCAGATCCGATAACAGCTGTAACTCTCGGACATTTAAATAAACCCGATACGTTACTTGCCATCGTAGGTTTCTTCATAACTGTCGTATTGTTCGCACTACAAGTCCCTGGTTCAATATTACTTGGCATCATCTTAACGACAATTATAGGTGCTATGCCGATATTCAACGTCACACATTATCAAGGTATAATAGGTAAGATTCCAGATATATCTCCAACCTTTTTCCAACTAAAATTCGACCTTCAAACACTTCTTTCTGGTACATTCTGGGTTGTTGTTGGAACATTCTTTTTTGTTGATTTCTTCGATACACTTGGTACGTTAACCGGACTTGCTGAAGGTACAGGTTTTACAAAGAAAAACGGTGAAATAGAAAGAGCTACAAAAGCATATCTGTCAGATGCAATAGGTACAGTAGCCGGTGCACTTTTCGGAACGTCAACAGTTACAACCTACATTGAAAGTAGCACAGGTATAGCCGTAGGTGGTAGGACAGGTTTAACAGCTGTGGTAGTTGCACTTTTAATGCTTGCTATGTTGTTTTTCTCTCCTCTTGCGCTTACAATTCCCGCAGCTGCAACTGCACCTGCATTGATTTTTGTTGGTGTGTTAATGATTAAAAGCCTGATGTCGATAAAATGGGATGATGTTACTGACGCAGTCCCTGCCTTTGTTACTTTGACTATGATTCCATTTACCTATTCAATCGCGAATGGTATTGCACTTGGAATAATTACCTATCCGATTGTAAAAACTTTATCCGGCAAGAGAAAAGAAGTACATTGGTTCACCTGGATGCTCGCTATCTTGTTCGTTGCTTATCTGACTTTCTTTAGAGAATAACTACAAAATAAAAAAAAGCCCGGTTCCGGGCTTTTTTTATTTTACACACCAATACAATGAAATTTACAGATATTTACATTAAATGTATCTATAGTAAAATATAGTTGTGAACTGTCAAAAGTTACTTTGAAAGGAGGTTCTTACATGGTAAGTTTGGACAGGTTTGTAGAGGAAAAGATTGCACCTGTTTATCAGAAAAAGATTTTGTTTGTAACCTCGTTAATGTGGATGTTTGATGCTGCCGGTGTTCTTGTTTTGTCTTTTACATTGCCAACTATATCTAAAACCTGGCAACTGGACATCAAAACTTCCGCAAATATAATCAGCTCAACTTTTGTGGGAATGCTTATAGGTGCTTTAAGTGTCGGTGCGATTTCGGATATTCTTGGACGAAAATTATCAAACATTATATATTTCATTTTCACAGTATTATTTACAGCATTGCTTGGAGTTACCAACCATCCAAATATATTCATGATTTTCCGTACACTAGCTGGAATAGGTTATGGAGGTTTGATGCCATCAGTAAATGCTTATTTGGCTGAATTCACAGGAAAGGGATTAAGAGGAGCGTACCTTGTGTTGTTGGAAGCAAGCTGGGCAATAGGAAGTATTATAATAGGTATCATATCCGTTTTGACTGTGAACTTAGACTGGCGAATTAGCTTTTTGGTGTTCTTAAGTGGAGTGGTATTATTACCAATACTCTTCAAATTGCCTGAATCGCCAAAGTTTACGTTTAAGAAATACGGTAAGAGACGCTTGACAGAAATGTTTGGGACAAATTTTGATGAAGAAATAGAGTATATCAACGATACGAACACAAAAATAGTAGACATATTGAAAGGAAAATACTTGAAGAGAACAGTTATGATATGGTTTCAGTGGTTTAACGTAAGTTTTGTTTATTATGTTTTATTTTCATGGGCTCCAAAAATATTTGCTCAAAAAGGTTTGGACTCGACAAAATCTCTGTGGTTTACATTTTTTATGCTTGTTGCACAACTTCCTGGTTATTTATCAGCAGCGTATTTTATTGAAAGACTCGGCAGAAAGAAATCATTATTTATTTACACACTTGGAACATCGATAACAGCTATACTATGGGCGTTTGTTTCATCTACACTTCAACTTATAACTGTAGCTATATTACTTTCGTTTTTTGTACTTGGGGTTTGGGGACTTGTGTACGCCTATAATACCCGAACTTTATCCTACCAGTATGAGAGGAACTGGAAATGGAATGGCAGGGGTGATAGCAAGGATTGCCGGAATATTAGCACCACAATATGGTGGATACATGTTAGCTAATAATAAAACACTATTTGAGATCTTCTTATATTTGTCTTTACTTTCACTGATTAGTGCATTTGTTGTATTGTTTTACGGTGTTGAAACCAAAGGTAGTGATATATTCTAAGAATTCTTACTAAAGAATCTTAATAGTGGTATGGTAAAATAAAAAATGATGTTCTAAAAAACTTGTCGATTTGCATCTTTTACACACATATTGATGCCTAAAGGTTTTGATTTTAAACAATGTTTTGCTTAAATAGCTAAGTACTGTATTATTGCAAGAGGGGGATATGGGATGAACATGACGGTCAAAAGTGGCATCAGTTTCAAAAATTTATTATTGCTTGGCTTTGGTTTTTTTGGTATTAGCCTTGTTTGGCCACTTTACAATGCATACGTTCCCATATTTTTAAAGGATTTCAACCTTTCGTCGGCAATTATCGGTTTTGTTATGACAATTGATAACATATTTGCGATTTTCATGCTACCATTTATAGGTACTATAAGTGATCAGACAAGGACACGCCTTGGTAGGAGAATGCCATACATCCTTGTTGGTGCCCCGCTGGCTGCTGTAACGTTTGGACTCATTCCAACAACACGAACAATACATTTATTGTGGATTATGATGTTGAATATAATACTTATGAATTTCTTCATGGCACTATTCAGATCTCCGGTAATTGCCTTGATGCCAGATATAACTCCATCAGAATACAGAAGTCAAGCAAACGGTGTTATTAATTTCATGGGCGGTGTGGGGGCACTTCTCGCATTTTTTGCAGGCAAACCTTTATATGATATAAGCTATGCGCTACCTTTCCTAACAGGAGGAACAATTTTGCTCGTATCCCAATTGCTTGTGGTGATTTTTATAAAAGAAGATAAGAAGTATAAAACAAAAGAAGATGTAAAACTCAAATTCAACGACGTTTACGAGAAAAGTTTCAACGAGCTTAAAGAAAATTTGAAAGACGTATTCTATTCTAAAGAAAAAAGTTTGCTTTTCATGCTTGTTTCGATATTACTTTGGTTTATAGGTTACAACGCACTCGAAACCTTCTTTACAAGCTATGTAAAATTCTATCTTGGGATAAAAGAAAGTACAGGAGCGCTTGTGCTTGGGTTTTTCTCATTGACATTTATGGTTTTTGCAATACCAGCTGGATTTATAGGTGCGAAATTTGGTAGAAAGAAGGCAATGAGCACCGGATTGGTGGTAGTCCTTAACGTATTAATAGCTGCATTTCTCATAAGTGTTATCTTGAGTGATACACGGTTAATAGTTAATTTGTACTTTCTTATCTTTGCACTCGGTGGCATTGGATGGGCTTTGGTAAATGTTAACTCTCTACCAACGATCGTTGATATGACGGTAGAAGAAAAGGTGGGAGGTTACACAGGTTTGTATTATTTCTTTTCAATGGCAGCAAACATCATTGCCCCACCATTTGCCGGTTTATTTATTGATAAGATAGGATACAAAACGTTGTTTGCCTTTGCTATAACGTTTTTACTTCTTTCACTTATCACTATCCAATTTGTAAAACGTGGAGATGTGAAAGATTGAGTTAATTCAAAAAGATTTGTTCAGTTATCTTTCCATCAATTACTTTTAGAAGTTCACCATTTTTCATTGGAACGTAATCGTTGTTAAGCGGTTCGGAAAACACTACAAAGTTTTCTCCATCATTGTAATAGTGCAGAGTATAATAGCGGCTTAAATTTGGATCAGAATAAAGGCAGCAAATATACAGTGCCATTTCAATCTCATCGATCATTAAAAAGTTAAGGCCACTGTATTTATTATTTTGGGCATATTTTCCTATGTTATCAGCAAGTTCATAAAAACTTTTGAAGCATGATATAAACTCGAAGTATTCGTATGTGTCACTGTCATAGATATTTAGTCTTCTGGCAGTCTTTACAGTCCCATTGTGAGCAAAGTATCTCCCATCAATATGAAAAGGATGGAGTTGAAGACTTGTTTTTGGTATACCAGATGATGCTAACCTTGCATGAACTACACCTAAATTGTAAAGACCCTCACCAAACAAATCGATTTTTGGATCTTCGTATATGGGCACGATGGATTTATAAATTATCTTCTCTTTTCTGTTTAAAGCAACTATTCCCCAACCATCTTCGTGTGGTGATTCTAAACCATAGCGAGCCATACGCTTTGTAAAGTCCAGTATTTGAGATATGCCAAAATCATTTTTTGAACTGAAACCAGCCATCCTACACATATAAGTTCCTCCCTTTGTTGCAGTTTTCCAGATGTTTGTGTTATAATATATTGTAACATCATAATAGAAAGCATTCAACAAATTTGCGGAATTGGAGGGATGACCATGAAAAGTTTTATAATGAACATATGGCTCTCAACGTGGCGCAGACTTTACGGCGAATCGGTGGTAAACTCCTTAGTAGATGAATTTAAGCTAGATACTTCCAAATTGTTAATCCCAACAAATGATGTACCTGATGATTTAGTAGTGAATTTTTCGAAAAAGTTAGCCCAAAGAACAGGTAGAACATACGAACAACTCTGGGAGGAGACAGGTTATAACAACATAAGAGCCTTCCACTCTGCATACCCAAGTTATTTCAAAAAAGAAAGTTGCATGTCATTTTTGAGTGCAATGGACAGTGTTCACAGAGCCTTAACTCGTAGAATCACAGGCTCCAAACCACCGCGCATTAAATTCACATACGTGGACGAAAAGACAGCAATTGTAAGATACGAATCTTCAAGGGATTTTAGACATTACTTTTTGGGGTTACTAAAAGGAGCTGCGGACTTTTTTAATGATCCCCTTACGGTTGAGATAATTGATCAAGGTTTTAGTGCTTCGGGTTCATTCTTGGAGATCAAAGTTAAATCCACCAAACCTTATGGTAAATTAGTAACACTGAAACTCTTTAAAGCACTTTCAATGGGGCTTCTAAAGTCGATGCTCAGTACTTATATAGTTGTCTTCCCAGCCATTACTTTTGCACTCTCTTGGTTTTTTACAACTCTTCTTGGACCATTTTTTGGTTCTCTACTTACAGGTGGTGTTATCTTTGCGGGTGTATATTTTGGTTTGTTTGATTTTAAAAAAGGTATGGACAGCGCAAAGGAAATTGCGGAAATTTACAAGAACAAGGACTTTAACAACTTAGTTCTCATAAAAGGTGAGAAGACTTTTGAGGAACTTTCGAAAGAGAATGCGGAAGCTGTCTTTGTCTTGAGAGAGTTTTTAATAGGTTTGCAAGGTGATACAGAAGAGATCATGGCTTTTGCAAAAAAAACACTTGACTCAGCTAATGTTGTTCAAGAACAGATAGATACTATGAAAGAACTATCTTCTCAAGTTGCACAGACAGCCGTTCAAATAAGTAACGATGCAGAAAAAATCTCTGAGGCGGTAGCCTCAAATGTTGATACGATTTCAAAAACCATAGGACAGCAAAATCAGATAATACATGATTTAAACGTTGCAGTCGAGAAAATTATATCAGCTGCAAAGAGCGTTGAAAACTCTGCTTCAGGAATGAGTGTCATGAGCAGTGAATTTGAAAACATTGCATCGGAAAGTGAAAAACTGAGAGGTCAAGCAAGTGCTATAATGGATATAGCTAACACTGTAATGAGTATTGCGGAACAAACCAATCTATTGGCCTTAAACGCAGCTATAGAAGCAGCAAGAAGTGGAGAAGCTGGTAGAGGTTTTGCAGTGGTGGCAGATGAAATAAGAAAATTGGCAGAAGAAAGCAAAGCATCGGCAGTTAAAATAGCGCAGTTTTTGGGAAGTATCTCAGCAGGAATAGACAAATTGAGCAACAGTGTTATAAAAGGTTATGAAGAATTGAAAAGTCAATCAAAGAGCCTTTCAGAGAGCGCAACAAAAAGCAAGGAGTCAAGCGAGATTATATCACAGATAACCAACCAGCTCAACAACCTTGTGAATACACTAAATTCGGAAACGCACAAACTTGAAAGTATAACAACAAGTATACAG
>JBCNVJ010000068.1:0-4460 GCA_039630255.1 Fervidobacterium sp.
CCTCCAAGGGGCACGTTCCTACGTGTTACGCACCCGTCCGCCGCTGTGCAACCTTCCGCCGAAGCTTCCAGTCGCACCGCTCGACTTGCATGTGTTAGGCACGCCGCCAGCGTTCACCCTGAGCCAGGATCAAACCCTCCAAGCTCATCTCTGAAGGTTTAACCCTGATTTTTCTTCGGTGGCTGCTATTCTTATTTCAATGACCAGACTCCTTACCTTCTCTTCTTCTTCACAGCGTTTCTTAATTTACCATAGCTTTCGATTTTTGTCAACTGTCTTTTTACTACACCATCGAAATACATTATAAACTTTGAGCACTCTAAGATTCCCCACATTAGTGCGTATATTAATTTATCATATTATCTTTTCTTTGTCAAGCACTTTTTCGCTAATATCTCTAGTTCTGTTTATTTTCGATTCTTTGTCACACGGCGAAACTAATTCTACAACAACATATGTTAACTGTAAAGTCTATTACAGTTACGTGTTTGTTCTTATTTGTGTTACGATTAAGTATTCAACTCCTCCGCCTCAGGCGTTCAATTTCATAAAATAAGTGGTTATACACCATTATTTTATAAAACTGAGAAAGAAATTGACCAAAAATGGTACAATTATGGAAACAAAAAAGCCATGTCCAAAAGAGACAAGCGCAGTTTCTCTATCGCTGTAAATTGTTATTAGTCCAAGAAGAGTATCCATAGACGTCGCACCTGCTACAGATATTGTACCGTATCTTGATTTTTTTATTCCAAATGGAGCAATTATTATTGCAAAAAGTTCCCTAAATAACGTTCGAAAAGAAAGATATACTTCCCAAATAGAAACTATAAGAAGTAGAGATTATAACTGACGAAAGACTGTACCATCCAAAACCTGATGCAGCTGCTAGTACCTCTAGTTTTTTTAAAGGTAAGAAAAAAGATAAAAGAAGTACAAAAAATATCGTACCAGAGATAGTTGAAATTATTACGAGTGAAATATCTTTTATAAAGCGTTTTTCTATTTTTTCTTTGCTTAGATCAAGACCTACAAGAAATACCAACAGGTAAAGAACTACAGATACAGCTCCGTCAGGTAAATGAAATTTTATTGTTCTTCCAAAAATCAATCCTAAAATCACTGAAGAAAGCAACAATATTGCTGACATTTGGTTTTACTCCTCCACTCTTTACTTAAGGTAAACCTTTTCTAAAAGGTAGCCTGTGACAAAGCTACCAAAAATCTTCCAAACGACGCAATTAAGAATCCATATAATATTATTTCGTCTATTTTCTTAAAGAGTTCGTCGTTAGATCCTATCTCTAAACCAAGTGTAAATAGTAAGAGAAAAGTAAGTACAAGTACGAGCTTGTACTTACCAATCCATTGAGTTTTCACAAATTTCCCAAGAAAGAATCCAGCAAAAAATACGATTAGTACGTACCAAAGCATACTCTTTCTCCAAATCAATCAGGTTATGGATGAACTCTATAAAGAGTCCTTGCAAATGGTATGGCTTCTCTTATATGCTCTAATCCAGCAATCCAGGCAATTGTTCTTTCAACTCCCAAACCAAAACCACTGTGTGGAACACTCCCAAATTTTCTCAAATCGAGATACCAGTCATATTTTTCAACTGGCAAGTTATGTTCTTTGAGACGTTCCACCAACAAATCGTAATCATGTATACGTTGCGAAGCACCAATTATTTCACCGTACCCTTCTGGTGCAAGAAGATCGTCACATAATACCACAGCAGGATTTGTCGGATCTGGTTGCATGTAAAATGCTTTTGCTTGTCTTGGATAATGTGTCACAAAAAGTGGACTATCAAATTGTTTAGCAAGGGCTGTTTCTTCATCCCCTCCGAAGTCATCACCCCATTTAATATCAAAACCATGTTTTTGCAGGAAATTAACTGCTTCTGTATAAGTTATCCTTGGAAATGGTTTTTGTACTTTTTCAAGTTTCGAAACATCTCTGCCAATAGCTAAGAGATCTTCATATGCGTTGTTTAAAACGTATTGCACTATGTAATATACTAAGTCCTCTTGAAGCTTCACGTTATCTTCGTGTTCATAATAGGCAACTTCTGCTTCGTTCATCCAAAATTCTATAAGATGTCTTCTTGTTTTTGATTTTTCAGCTCTAAATGTTGGTCCAAGATTAAAAACTTTTCCGAGTGCCATACAAGCTGCTTCAAGGTATAGTTGTCCAGTTTGAGTCAAATAAACTTTTCCATAATCAAAATAGTCAACCTCAAATAAATTACCTGCTGTTTCACCAATAGCACCTGTAAATATAGGCGTGTCTATTTGTACAAAATCTCTCTCCCAGTAGAATTTTCTTATGGCTTTTATGACAGAATCTCTTATTTTCAGTATATGAAATTGTCTTTTCGCCCTTAACCAAAGGTGCCGGTTTTCCATTAAGTACTCTATACTATGATCAGGCTTTTGAATAGGAAAATCTTCCTGCGGTATTTGAACAGGTATAACTTTAGTAGCAAGCACTTCGACACCTCCAGGTGCCCTTTCATTGTTCTGACTTTCCCATGAATAATTATGGAAGATTCCAATCTGAGTTTGTCAGCCTTTTCAAAATCCTCATCACCAACTGTTGACTTTTCAACTACAACTTGAACAAATCCAGTGCCATCTCTCATTTCTATAAATCCGATTTTACCACTCGACCTTTTCCTTCTTACCCAGCCTCTTAATTCTATTTCTTTCTCGATATAACTTTTTAAGTCCTTTATATACACCCACTCCATCTACTTGACCTCCTTTGAAAAATTGCGCTAATGATTTAGAATCAAACTACCAAGATTATACCATAGGTAAGTAAAAAAAGAAAAGTATTAAGAATACAGCTGGAGTAAGTAAGAAACCTTTGGTATAATAATTGTGATTTCAATTTCATCAGAAAGGAGTTTTGATTTATGAGATCTTTTATCAAAATACTGATCATGCTCAACATGATGTTGTCTGTTGTTGTTCTCTCGTTTACAACAAGAGAACTCACAACTTCTGAAATAGAACGCATGTTTCAACTCTTAGCAAGCTTAAAAAATACACCATACGTTTGGGGAGGGACAAGTGAGTTTGGTATTGATTGCAGTGGACTTGTAGTATACATACTCAACAAACTTGGTTTTAAAAAATTCATCTACAAAAGTTCGTTAGTTTTAGATGTTACAGCTGATAATCTTTATAAATACAATACGAAACCACTCAAAGACGTGAAAGATTTAAAAAAAGGAGACTTGATCTTCTTAGATATGAATGAAGATGGGACTTTTGACCATGTTACCATATTTGACACAATTGATGGATACGGTAACATTTGGGTCTGGGACGCAGCAGAAATGTCTGATGGACTTCATCAAAATAAGGTGGATAAAAAACCAATTTTTTTGCTATCAGCAAGAAAATACGCTCTTGGCAGGATTTTGGTAGTTGTAGAGCAACTAAATATACAGTCAAAAGATAAGACTAAGTGAGAAAATATAAATATGGCTAAATTCGGTGAACTTATTAATCTGTTTGAAATCCTGATAAAGAAGTTTGCACTGAAGAATAGGGAATACAAAAGAGTCGTTACTTTGGCTGTTGTTCATTTTGATGGAAATGATATCAAAAGGTTAATAGTAGAATTCAACCTCGAACTTAAGTCAGCAGATGTAATTGTTGGGAAAAATATCAACGAACGTGATTTGATAAACGCTGGCATAAATCCAAGAAAAAAGCACATTTTGTTAATAAATGATAAAATTCAGCGTCAAGGACAATTGGTTGACTATATAGTTGATTTCGATTTAAAAAAGCTTCGAGTATTTGAAAAAAAAGGTGTGAAAATTATCGTGACAGATGATAAGAAGAAAGCTTGGATGATAAGTCAAATGTTCCCTTTCTATTGTGTTATTCCCGCAGAACCATTTCAAGAATGTGTCATTACAGCCCCTATCCCGATAACCCGTAATTCTGATGGATATTATTTTACAAAGACAAGTTATCGGAACCAAGTGACTCTTATTGATTTAAACATAGAAATCATCAACGATTTTCGAAACAACAAGTGAAATTATGCGTATTGGAAATTTATTTTTTTATGAGACATAGCTCTCCAATACGAGTTTACCTAAAGGCATTATTTTTTGCTAAACCTCCTTATATTAGCATAATCATTATCCGCTGATATTTTGCTAGCAGCTACAATCTAGTCATTTAACACCGAACCGGCTCAATTTTAATATCTGCATAACATTATCTTGTATATCTGAGAATGGTTCTTAGCTAATTCTCTGCAATCGAACAAGAACAGAAAATTTTAGGTTTTAACGTGTAAATTCTTTTCAAAAATTTTCCATCGTCAACTATACTTTTTCTTCTTTAATCATGCAATAGTATCCTATGATCTGTAACAATTCTATTAAAATTATCTAAGTGGTAAAATGATTGTGAAAGCATAAGAAGGGG
>JBCNVJ010000069.1:0-2063 GCA_039630255.1 Fervidobacterium sp.
AACAGCTTACAAAAAGATCCGAAAATAAACTACACTCCAACAAGTGAACTTATCGAAAAATATAGAGAAAACCTTGCCGAGCTACAAACTAAATACAATTCGTTACTTCAACAATACACAGAACAACATCCTGAAGTTAAAGCAATTAAGGCGCAAATTAAACAATTAGAGGTAGAAATTGACAGAGAAATTAAAAGAATTGCAGAATCAAAAATTGAGTCACCAAGTCCTATGTTACAAGAACTTTATACTCAATTAATTCAAAATCAACTAAAATTGCCTGTTTTACAAACAAAACTATCCGCCACATCAAAATCTATAAACGAAATCGAACAAAAAATGAAAAAACTTCCTCAAATTGAGCAGGAATACTTAAACCTTGAAAGAGATTACAAAATAAAACAAACAGTATACTCTGCAATGATACAGAAATATGAAGAATTAAAACTAAATACAGTTAGCACAGAAATTAACAAACCACAAATAATAGAACCGCCATATGCTCCAAATAATCCATCCAAACCAAACAAAACTCTAACACTTGCAATAGGTAGTGCACTCGGTTTGATCATGGGAACTGTGGGAGCGTTTTTAAAAGAAGCAGCTGATAAAAAGATAAGAACAGTTCAAGACATCCAAAAGCTTGTTCAAGTTCCAATCATGATTCACTCAAAAAACAACCATTCACAAAGTGTTAAAACCATGTTTGCATACATATTTACGAACTATCCAGAGCACAGAAAAATTTTAATCTCGAGTCCAGATGACGAACTGTCAACTAATAAAGTTTCTCAAATAGCTTCAGAAATATTAAGAAATGCGTCCATAAAATTCAACACAATTCAACTTTCATCCACAGAAACACAATTTTCATTTCAAATACTCGATTCAAAACTGAATGAAAAACTTGGAAAAGACGATTACGTGATTATACAGTCTCCAGAATTTAAAAACAATTACGATACACTTATAGCAGCTAAAAAAGCTGATGGAGTAATAATAACCTTAAGGCTTAACTTTTCTGAAAAACTTGAACTTTTGAATACATTATCACTGCTCGAACAAAATAACATACAAGTTTATGGAATTATTGTCATGTAATTCCTTGATGTTGAAAGAAAGAAAACTATTCGTTTAGAATTATTCTTTTTGTTACATTAAAGAAATAAAATAAACTGAGAAATTGTGATATACTTTACATTAGTAAATAAAAGGAAAAATAAGAAATAAATTACTTACTCAAAACATGACGAAGCTATTTTTTAACTGATTGAGGGGGTAAAAGTATTTTAGCTATAAATCTGTCAATATCGTTTTTATTCGTTTTCTTTTTTACAAAAAAAATTCTAATCTCCACACTTTGTGCCATATTTTTGGTACTTGGAGCTTATGCTTTTAGAGCTTATGAACAAGATAATCTCGAAAGTTTGAATGAACAACTAATAAGACTACTAATACCTTCTTTATTTGCGTCATTTTTAGTTTCCATATTTATTCCAAGTGAAGAGCATTCGACTATGAAAAACAATTTTTTTACAGGATTAATGTGCAATTATTTTGTACTACCTGTAGTAAATACAGTGTTTTATTACTTTATAAAAACCAAAATAGTTAAACCAAAAGAATATCTTGTCATAGGAAGAAAGGAAGAAATAGAACATATTCTTTCTGAAATAACTGAAAAATCAAGAGGTAAATATCTTTTTGTCGATTTCGTAAACCCATCACCAACAACAGTTAAGCAAAAAATAAGAAAATATGACAATATTCTTGTTGCTAATTTCGAGTTATACAAACGTGCAGAATATCTTATTGAGCCTTACAAAAGTAGCAAAAAAATAGAATACCTTTCAGATTTATCAGAAAGAGTTCTTAAAAGAATTCCTCTTGAAGTTATAGATAAATTTCGCGAATACTATGAGTTACAATTTGAAAGTGTTAAAGAATCTCCAGCGAAAAGAATTGTTGACGTATTTGGCGCAGTATTGGGATTAGTACTGTTTTCTCCAGTTATATTGATCTCGGCAATAATCATATTCATTGAAGATGGAAGACCCGTTATT
>JBCNVJ010000007.1:0-3495 GCA_039630255.1 Fervidobacterium sp.
TCGCCTACGGTTATGATGCTTATATGGTAGTCGTTGATGCGATAAAAAGGGCGAATTCTTTGAACCCGGAAGAAATAAGGCGCGCTTTGATTGCAACAAATTATACAGGTGCGACAGGTAACATAAGGTTTGATCAGAACAGAGAAGCCCTTAAGGATGTAATAATAAAAAGTATTAAAAAAGGAAAGGCCGAAGTGGTAAGCATCTTCAAAGTTCAATAAACATTCCGTAGGTGGTGATTTCAATGGATAATAAACTCGAAAAAAATAGTTGGTCTATCGTTGTTTCTTACTTAATATTAATTGCATACGCGATTGCCACTTTGTTTCCGTTTACATGGGCAATTCTCGTCTCTTTGACACCAATTACATACGTTGACAGCCAAGGTAATGAAAAGGGTGTTAACATATTCGATTGGCCACCAAGGATAAAACTTTTCCCAAAACCATCAGCTTTCGGTTCTCCTTTGACATTTGCCAATTATAAACTCATATTCGAGGTAGTTCCTCTTTACAGAAGATGGCTTTGGAATACAATAGTGTATGCAGGGCTGTTGACAATAGGAAATATATTACTTAATTCACTTGGTGGATATGCATTTGCAAGGTTGAATTTTCCATTTAAAAATGTCTGGTTCACACTGTTTCTTGCAACAATGATGGTACCAGGACAGGTAACTCTAATTCCTCAATACAACTTACTGGTTAGATATGGACTAATAAACACTTATACAGGTCTTTTCTTACCAAAGTTAACGAACGTTTTTGGTTTGTTTTTGATGAGACAGTTCTTTCTAAACTTTCCAAAAGAGCTTGAGGAAGCGGCACGTATTGATGGTTCAGGAATCCTTAGAACTTATTTCAAGATAGTCTTACCAAATGCACTTCCAGCTGTAAGTGCACTTGCTATATACACTTTCCTTGGAGCTTGGAATGACTTCCAATGGCCACTGATAATAATGAGCAGAAAAGAAATGTACACTTTAACACTTGGTTTGAACTTTTTCAAAACTTCTTACTATACTTATTGGCAATATATGATGGCAGCTTCTATTTTCATGACGATACCTATGATAATAATATTCCTATCTTTCCAAAAGTATTTCATAGAAACTGGAAAAGCTGTTGCAGTAAAAGGTTAAAAGGGAGGTCAGTCAGATGAAAAGAGCTAAAGCATGCATTTTTGACCTTGACGGAGTAATTGTAGATACTGCGAAATATCACTATCTTGCGTGGAAAAGGCTTGCACAAGAACTTGGTTTTGAATTTACCGAAAAGGATAATGAAAGATTGAAAGGCGTTAGCCGTATGGAATCACTTGAAATACTATTGTCTGTTGGAGGAATCAAGATAGATGATCAAAAGAAAAAAGAAGAACTTGCAGAAAAGAAAAATAATTGGTATGTCGAGTACATAAGTAATATAACAGAAGAAGAGATATTACCAGGTGTGAAAGATTTTCTCGAGTTACTTAAAAGAAATGGAATAAAAATAGCGATCGGTTCGGCAAGTAAGAATACCATGACTATTCTAAATCGTATAAATTTATCGACCTTCTTCGATGCCATTGTTGATGGTACAAAGATAACAAAGGCAAAACCTGATCCTGAAGTATTCTTGAAGGCAGCTCAAGAATTAAACATTCAACCCAGCGATTGTTGTGTTTTCGAAGACGCTGTCGCTGGTATTGAAGCAGCAAAACGAGCGGGTATGAAAGTTATCGGTGTAGGAAACCCAGAGATATTAAGAGGAGCCGACAAAGTAGTTACTTCGCTTCAATCGTGTGGTATTGAACTGATAGAATTCTAAATTTCCAAGATTGGAGGGAAGATAAAGTGTGGGAAGTCCTGAGGAAAAGTTACAATTACAACGATAACTATGTGTACGAAACACTTTTTACACTTGCAAATGGATATCTAAGTTTGAGAGGTACAGAAGAATTTTCAAAAAACGTCATGAAAGGAACTTACATAGCAGGTATATTTGACAAATCAGAAGCACAAGTTACAGAACTTGTCAATTTACCTGACCCACTTGAATTCACTATATATGTTGATGGTACAGCTTTGAACTTGGATAATGTCGAGATTCTTTCCTATGAAAGAAAACTTGATATGAAAAATGGTACTTTAAATTCTAAGTACGAAGTTAAGATAAAAGACAAAATACTCGCTATTGAATCCACAAGGTTTCTGAGTAGAGTTAGCATACATCGATTTGGTGTTAAATACAAAATAACTCCTGTCAACTTTTCCGGTAAAATTATAGTTGAAAATTCTATAGACACAACAACATTTAACGGTTTACTCGATCCATACAATAAAATACAACATTACAAAATTTGTAAAATAAAAGATTTGCAACCAGGTATAGCCACAACAGTTAAAACAAATGATAAGGGACATGAAATATCGTTTGCAACAATGATATGTGCAAAGAATAGCAAAGGAGAAAACTTATTAAAGTTTAGAAAATATAGGGAAGTTACTTGCAAACCAGTGGAGATATATACAATATTTGTCTCCGAAAAGGAGTCATTTACAGTTGAAAAATTTGGTACAGTATTCACTTCCCTTGAATCATGCGAAACTTTTGAAGATGCAAAATACGAACTTGAGAAATTTATCGTTGAAAGTATTGATAAAGAATTGGAAGCTCACAGACTACATATGGAGGAAATTTGGAAAAGAATGGACATTGCAATCGAAGGTGACGAATTAGCTCAGCAGGGTATAAGATTTAACATATTCCATCTTTATTCTTGTGCACCGGATAATCCAAAAGTAAGTATAGGCGCTCGTGGATTGCATGGAGAAGGGTACAAAGGACATGTATTCTGGGACACAGAAATATTCATGTTTCCATTTTTCCTCTATACGCTACCAGAGTATGCGAAAAACTTACTTCTTTACAGATATAACACACTAAGTGGTGCAAGAAGAAATGCCCAAGTAAATGGATACAAAGGTGCACAGTTTCCATGGGAGTCAGCTGATGATGGTAGCGAAGTAACACCTAAGTGGGGAGAAGATTACCTTGGCAATCCAGTCAGAATTTGGACAGGGGATGAAGAGTACCATATAAACGCAGATATTGCTGTTGCACTTGTACATTATTTTGTGGTAACTGGCGATGAACAGTTCATGAAAGATTACGGAGTGGAAATGCTCCTCGAAACTGCTAAATTCTGGGCATCCAGAGTTGAATACAATAAGGAAAAAGATAGGTATGAAATAAATAAAGTTATAGGCCCCGATGAGTTTCATGAACATGTTAACAACAACGTTTACACAAATTACTTAGCAAAATGGAACATGATTAAAGCAATCGAATTTTATAATTGGCTAAGGGAAAAAGATTTAATAAAATTCCAAAAGCTGAAAAACTACCTTGGATTGACCGACGAAGAAGTTGAAAGTTGGAAAGCAATAGCGGAAAAGATTTACATACCAAGGAAAGAGAATGAAAAGCTAATAGAGCAATTTGAAGGATATTT
>JBCNVJ010000070.1:0-4745 GCA_039630255.1 Fervidobacterium sp.
AAAAACTGAATAGTTTCTCAAACTTAGTTAATGGGAGGGAGATTTATGTACGTAGTTTTGCTTGCGCTTGCCTTTTTGTTATTAATAATCGCTGCTACCGGTATTAGGATAGTGAGGCCGTATGAAAGAGGTCTTATCGAGAGACTTGGTAAGTTTAAAAAAGAAGTGCGAGCTGGTTTGCATTTCATTGTACCTTTCTTTGATAAGATGATAAAAGTTGACATGAGAGAACATGTTATCGATGTTCCACCACAAGAAGTTATAACAAAAGATAACGTTGTAGTTGTAGTTGATGCAGTTATATACTACGAAGTTACAGATGCTTTTAAATCTGTCTATAACGTCAACAATTTCGAATTTGCAACAATCAAACTTGCTCAGACAAACTTGAGAAATGTGATAGGCGAACTTGAACTTGACCAGACTCTCACTTCAAGAGAGAGTATAAACGCAAAGTTAAGAACCGTCCTTGATGAAGCAACCGACAAGTGGGGAATAAGGATAACAAGAGTTGAAATCAAAAAGATAGATCCACCAAAAGATATTATGGAAGCCATGAGTAAACAAATGAAAGCTGAAAGAACCAAACGTGCGGCTATTCTTGAAGCAGAAGGTATTAGACAGTCAGAAATCTTAAAAGCTGAAGGTGAAAAGCAAGCAGCAATATTAAAAGCTGAAGGTGAAGCAGAAGCTATAAAGAGAGTAGCAGAGGCTAATAAATACAAGCTCATTGCCGAAGCAGAGGGTCAGGCACTTGCTATTACCAATGTTTTCAAAGCCATTCACGAAGGGAATCCAACAAATGATTTAATTGCTATAAAATATCTTGAAACACTAAGAGAAGTTGCAAATGGTCAAGCTACGAAGATATTCTTACCACTTGAAACATCTTCTGTACTTGCTTCTGTTGGCGCAATGGCAGAACTATTTAAGGATAAGAATCCTCAGTCGGAGGAAAAACGTAAGTAATGGCCGAGATATTTCAACATATAGTATTTGGTTCCTTGATCAGTACGCTGGTCGGGAGCCTTTTTTCTGTGCTCATTGCTTACGAAATAGTTGCAAAAAGAGCAAGGTTCACATACCAACCTCTTTATCTGTTCAACGAAATTATGACCATTGGAGGGCTAATTTTACTTTGGTTTTACATAGAAAACCTTGTGTTCGTCTTCACACTCCTTGCTTTACTCTCTATAATGTACCAACTTTATAAGCTTTTCGTAAGTGTTTATTCATCTGACAAACGTTTTAGATTACTCATACTTGCGCTTGGCGCAAGTCGCTTGGAGTATTCAAAGTTTGTTCTTGAGAAGAATCTTGGGAAAGTGTTTGGGAATTTAATAAAGTTTTATACACTTTCCCTGATAAGTTTTCTAATATCACTTACTCCGTATGCCTCAGACATAGGTTTTTTTTCTTTGATTATAGGTCTTATCTTAACACTATTACAAGTAGACTAACACTTTAAGGGTTGGAAAGGAGATAAACTATGGTAGATACAACACTTTTGAAAAGCTATGCACAGGCAATCTTAAAGATAGGAATTAATCTCCAAAATGGACAAAAATTAATAGTTAATGCATCCGTTGATCATAAAGACTTTGTTCGTCTTTTTGTAGAACAAGCTTACGATCTTGGTGCAAGTGAGGTACTTGTTGTTTGGAATGATACATATGTTGCAAAGCAAAAGTTGTTAAAAGCCCCTGAAGAGGTATTAAAGAACGTTTACAAATGGGAAGTAGATATGGCGATAAGTCTTCTCGATCAAGGAGCAGCCTCAGTTTCTCTTGTAGGTTCTTATGCGGATTTACTCTCCGATGTTCCATCAAACCGACTTGGAATGAACACGAAAGCTCGTCAAATAGCTTTCAAGGACGTTATGGAGCGTACAATGACCAACAAAAATAGGTGGTGTGTGGCTGGTGTACCAAACCAAGAATGGGCACAAAAAGTTTACGGAACTTGTAACGTTGAACAGCTTTGGAAAGATATACTTTACATGGCAAGAATAGATGAAAATGGATATGAAAAGTTAGTTGAGCATCTTGAAAATTTGAAGAAGAGAAAAGATTACTTGAATAAAATGCGTTTTGATGCTTTAAGATACGAAAGTTCAAAGACCAACCTTTTAGTAGAATTGGCTCCAAAGCATATTTGGCTTAGTGGAATAGAGCACGATGTCAACGGTATTCCATTTTTGCCAAATATCCCAACTGAGGAAGTCTTCACTGCACCATTTAAATATGGGATTAACGGTATTGTTTACAGCAGTATGCCTCTTGTTTACCAAGGGAATGTAATAGATGAATTTTGGTTAGAATTTAAAAATGGAAAAGTCATAAACTTTGATGCCGAAAAAGGAAAAGACATACTTAAGGAACTAATTGAAACTGACGAAGGTGCAAGCTATCTTGGAGAAGTTGCACTTGTTGATATTAATTCACCTATCTACAGACTAAAGAAAATATTCTACAACACGCTGTATGATGAAAATGCCGCCTCACACTTTGCGTTTGGAAGAGCTTATCCAACATGTGTTGAAGATTTCGATGGAGACACTGAAAAATCTGGAATAAACATGAGTTTAACACATGTTGACTTTATGATTGGAAACAGCGAGATGAATGTCTACGGAATTAAAGACGGAAAAGAAACTATTATAATTCAAAATGGTGTGTGGAAAATATAAAGCCTTGTGTTATAATTAATGGTGAAAAAATTCACTTGATAATATTTCAATCACGATTTTAGTTAGTTCACTTAATTAAACGAATGGAGGGGTGTTCTATGGGCATTGATAAACAAGAATTTGTACGTGAGTTAATTGCACCAAACAACAGTAAGATTGTTTTACTTGTTATGGATGGTATAGGTGATCTTCCTAATGAAGAAGGGGTTACCCCACTTATGAAAGCTAATATTCCTAATCTCAACAAAGTAGCAACGCTTAGCGATCTTGGACAGACTATACCTGTTTTACCTGGTATAACTCCTGGTAGTGGACCTGGCCATCTTGGTTTGTTTGGATACGATCCAATCAAATATCAAATTGGACGAGGAATACTCGAAGCACTTGGTGAAGATATAGAAGTTGGTGAACTTGATGTTGTTGCAAGAGGTAATTTTGCCACAATTAGCGGTGAAATTGTAGTGGACAGGAGGGCTGGAAGACCTACAACGGAAGAGAGTGCAAAGATAGTTGAAATCTTGAATGAAAATATAAAAGAGATTGATGATGTTAAAGTAACATTTTATCCAGGAAAAGAACACAGATTTGTTCTAAAACTAACAGCACAAGGTTTATCCGATAAAATTGAGGATGCAGACCCACAAAAAGAAGGTAAACCGATAAAATACACAACCGCTCTTGAACCGGAAGCGGAAAAAACTGCCATAGTAATTAACAAATTACTTGATAGGATAAAAGAAGTTCTTAAAGATCAGCCTAAGATGAACTTTGCGCTTGTAAGAGGTTTTTCCAAGTATCCGCAACTTCCGCAATTTCCTGAGGTTTATAAATTAAAAGCGGGTGCAATCGCAGTCTATCCAATGTATAAGGGTCTTGCAAAGTTAGTTGGGATGACAATAATACCAACTGGTCAAACAATAGAAGATGAAATAGAAACACTGAAAAAAGAATGGAACAATTACGATTTCTTCTTTGTACACGTAAAGAAAACGGATTCGTATGGTGAAGATGGTAAATTTGATGAAAAGGTACATGTTATTGAAAACGTAGATAAAGTCATTCCTGAAATACTTTCACTTAATCCCGATGTGCTTGTTGTAACTGGGGATCATTCAACACCTTGTGCGATGAAATCACATTCGTTCCATCCAATACCAATTATGTTCTGCGCCAAGTACACAAGGAAAGGACTTTCGAAGGCATTCAATGAATTTGAATGTGCAAGAGGAACACTTGGTACCATACACGCAACTGATGTTATGAATCTTATCTTGGCTTACTCTGGAAGGTTAGAAAAATTTGGAGCATAAAATCACAATGTCAGGTGTTATTTTTATAAACTTGCAATTATTCATACTTTATATGTGATGCGGGTAGTACGGGGGTGTACTCAGGGGTGGTTTTTAAATATTACCTTTCGTTTTTTTACTTTGGAAGTGCTGTACTTGGTGCTTTAGTGGGAACTTACGTAAAGTTCCCACTTTTATTTGTTTTATTACCGATTTTTGTACTTGCATTTACTAAAAAGCCACGCTTGTCACTTTTCGTCGCGCTTTTCGTAATTTCAAACTTGTCAATAGTAAGTGAAGTAAAAATGAAAAATGTTCAGTTTGTTGGCACGATTAAAAGTGTGCAGGAAGATTCCTCTATAGCTTCTGTAAGATTTTACGATGGTATAAGATGGAGACATTTGTGGTTTGATGTAAAACTTTACAAAAAAGAGAAGGTTGGTACAATAGTTTATTTCATCGGAGAGCTTATAAAAACAAATTCATATCCAAAATACTATGCAAAAACTACGTTTTATGCAACAGCTACTAATTACACCACTACATCTTTAATTTATGAGTCATTTGAATCATTTAGAAGCTTCATAGCCAAAGTTGATCCATTTTATCAAAATCTATTTGGTAATCAAACAAGAGATGAAAATTTTGTAAAGAGCGGTTTGTACCACATATTTTGCGTGTCTGGAATGCATGTGAGTCTGCTTTATTTGTTCAGCTACTATTTAGCTTCTCTTATTACTTATCAAAAAATTATCAAGATAATACTC
>JBCNVJ010000071.1:0-1523 GCA_039630255.1 Fervidobacterium sp.
GAAGTCGCAAAAGTAAACCTATGGTTAGAGGCTATTAAGCTGGCACCTAAAGAATTCAGATATGATAGACTTCCTCCAGAAACGAATTACATATTGCCAAATCTTAAAATGAATTTACGCAATGGGGATTCCCTCATCGGGTTGCCTGAAGAATTAACCATAAAGTATCTTGCTGAAAGATTTCGCAGTTTTATACAAAGCTTAATTCGATTAAGACAACATTATATAGAAAATCCAATGGAACCCGAGTTTGTGGAACAAATTGAAAAAGTAAAAGATGAGCTAAGGAGAAACCTTAACGAGGA
Source organism: Fervidobacterium sp. (assembly GCA_039630255.1). Classification (GTDB taxonomy): domain Bacteria; phylum Thermotogota; class Thermotogae; order Thermotogales; family Fervidobacteriaceae; genus Fervidobacterium. The sequence continues at coordinate 306 of JBCNVJ010000071.1, forward strand.
ATTTTTACGCTTTCTAAAGGAGAAAAAAATCCCGCATCAGATCATTGAGCAGACCATACCTTTTCACTGGCAGTTGGAATTCTTCCATGTGTTCTTCGATGAAAACGGCAACCCGTTAATGGAAAGTTTAAGGGGATTTGATGTTGTGCTGGGAAATCCGCCGTATGTCGAAAACAAAAGATTGAACGAGATTATTAAAAGATATCTTAAGGATAGTGGCATCTATGAAACGGCCTACAAGTTATTTGATTATGCTGTACCATTTATTGAAAGAGCTCTGCAACTTTTAAAGCAAGGAGGACGCTTCGGATATATTGTAACAAATAAATTCATGGTCACGGACTATGGTGTTAGAGTTCGTGAGATACTTGCCAAAAATACCACTATTGAAGAGATCCTTGACGTATCATACCTACCAGTTTTTAAGGGAACATCTATCTACCCAATAGTATTAATCTTGACAAAAAAACAATTTTCCAGAACAACATAAAATTAAAATTGCACCAAGAATAAATTCGGAGAATGAAATAGTTCAAGCCAAATTTAGATACATCGAAACAAGCCAAACCGCAATTCTGAGGACTCCCGGTTTCATTTTTGATATATCTGGAAATAATTTATTGTGTGAAAAAATCCGCTCTTTAAAAGTTGATAGATTGAAGGATGTTGTTAAAATCGGTTATAGGGTCTTAAAATTCACAAAATGGGATGAATTATTAAATAACGTGACTTACCAAAGAACTAATGAAGAATGTCTAAAATTCGTAGGTTGCGGAAACGTTGAACCTTACTTCATAAACTGGGATACTGAGTTGAGGCTCGCAGGACGCAGCTTTAAAAACACATACATCAAAAAACCGAGTCAAGTTGACGAAAGTAAGTGGAAATTATTACAGTTACCTAAAATTTTGATCAGAGAAGTTGGTTTACAATTAACAGCCGCATTTGATGAAGAAGGTGAATACGGGAATATAACGGGTGTTTATGCTCTATATGATATGAAGCCAGATTGGGAACCAAGGTTCATCTTAGCCCTACTTAATTCTTCTCTACTGGACTTTTATTACAAATCTCTCTATGGAAGTGCTCACATGGCAGGAGGCTACTTGAATTTTCACGGCTCCTATATTGAGAATCTTCCCATGAGTAAAGTTTCATTTTCCCAGCAAAAAAGAATAGCTGACATTGTACATCGACTGGGATTGCTTATGAAGGCTC
>JBCNVJ010000072.1:0-2003 GCA_039630255.1 Fervidobacterium sp.
TTTCCACATGGAATGGGAATAAATAAAGTAATAAATCTTACTCGTATACACAAGAGTGGAGATGGTCTTCTCCAGTTGGTGGTAATATTTACAAAGTTATAGAAGATTCAAACGGAGACATAGTAGGAGTTGGGAGCATAAATGACAGAACGATTGTAGTTAAAATAAAAGGGAACGGTTCTTGGTATTATTGATACGCAATGTTTGCGAGGTGAGGTTTTTGGTAAGGTTATTATTACGTTTTGATTTTAGTAGTATTTTACTTTATTGCTTCTTGTGCGATTCATTTAACGGAACCTGAGTTATCGATTGAAATGGCTGGTGGTTCGCTTTTTGTAAATGGTGAGGTTTCTTTTTTGATTAAGGTTAGAGAGAATTTTATTATTTCGAAAGTTTTAGTTTATTTAAATGACGCTCTTTTGTTGGAGGAGAACGTTTCAAAAAGTTATTATGAAAAGGAAGTTAAACTTAATTCTGCAAATTACAAAGATGGTGAGTACACACTGAAGGTTTTGGTTTACAACAATCAAAATGCTTCAACTGAAAGAAGGATGAAGTTTTACTTTGATAACACACCACCAAGTGTTCAGCTTGTTCCTTTTCAAAACAAATTTGTGAATAGTGTTTTTAAGGTAAAATATGAACTAAGCGAAAATATAGCTATAGATACAGTAGCGCTGTATCTTGATGGTAAACTTTTGACTGAGAAAAATGTTGTTTCTGAATTTGAAGTTGATTCGACTAAATTTTCGGAAGGGGAACATGTTATTTCTGTTAGAGCCAAAGACAAGGTTGGTCTCGTGTCTGAAGCCTCAGATACGATTGTTTTTGATAATACACCACCGGATTTGGTAGTTGACGATAGTACAATTGCCGATAAACTGTACGGTAAAGTTAAGATTACTGCTAATTCCACTGATAATTTTGGTGTTCGAAAGGTAGTTGTTAAAGTTGTCGATGAAAATGTTGCTGAGCTTGATAAAACGCCTTATGTTTTTGAACTGGATACTACAAAATTTCCAAATGGATATTCCAAAATCTCCGTGATTGCCTTGGACTATGCCGGAAATTCAAAAACCTGGACAAAAGATGTTAGAATTATTAATCCGAGTGTTTTGAATTGGAAGCTAAAGGTTTCAACTAAGCCGGTTTATGGAGTAGCTTTCGACGGTGAAAAGATTTATGCAAGTAGCGGCACAGGAGTACATGCAATTACTGTGAATGGTAGTTTGATGTGGAGATTTGAAAGTCGATTAGCTGCTTCATTTAAAGCTGCCCCAGTAATCGGAGCGGCGAAGGTAATATATTGTGTTACTGACAAAGGAGAGGTTTACGCAATTGATAACAATGGAAAGCAGATATGGTTTAAAAGCGGTGTTGGAGATTCAATTGAATCAAGTCCTGCATTTTCTTCAAGAGATAAGTTATTGATTTTTGGAAATAACGAAGGAAAAATTTATACACTTAAAGCAGAAGATGGTGTTATATTAAATACCTACGTAACACCTGATCGATACTCGATTTATTCAAGCCCAGCTATAAATTCGGAAGGTACAGTTTATTTCTTAGGAAGAGATAACTATTTCTATGCTGTTTATAATTCCAATTTGAAATGGCGTGTAATTGTTGGAAATTTTATCGGAACTACAAGCTCGAGTCCTGCTATCGATTTGGATAACCGATATATTTATATCGGTAGTAACAATGGAAAATTTTACTGTATCTCGGACCAAGGTTCAAGTGGTAACATACTTTGGTCGTTTGATACGAAAGCTCCCATAGTATCTTCACCAGTGATAGGTAACGATGGTAAAGTTTACATATGTAATTCAAATGGTAAACTATTTTGTTTTGAAAAAACAGGGACAAAGGTTTTCGAGAAAGATCTTGAAGAAAAGGTGAGTTTAACACCAGTTATAGGAGTTGATGGAAAAATTTATGTTCCAACAGACAACGGAAGCTTAGTTTGTTTAAATGCCGAAGGAAATGTAGAATGGACATAC
>JBCNVJ010000073.1:0-11076 GCA_039630255.1 Fervidobacterium sp.
TGAAGGCAAATAAAATCCACTTGTAATCCCCATCGCCAAACTTAAAAGAAGCAAAAACACGGGTGAAAGAAGACCTTTCCAAACAAGATATGCCATCGCAAAGGCGTTGAGAGCATCAATCAACTGCGTAAAAAACAATATGGTCTTTGAACCAAACCAATCTATCCAAACCCCTGCTACCGGAGAGAAGAAAACAGAAGGAAATCCTTTTAAAAAGGCAATCAGCCCTATGAATCCCGCAGCTTTCTGTTCAGAGAACAAACTAACAGCTACCCACCCTCTTAGAGTGGTATCGATCCAAGAACCAATTAAAGATATACTCTGAGCTATCCAAAATTTTCTGTAATGCTTGTTTCTCAACGCTCTGTAAGGATTCATATACTTCGCCATACGAACTAATTTTAACACATATAAAGAATCACGCAAGAAAGGAATTACAGAAAAGCAGAAGAAATAACTAAAGATCTTGATTTAATTAACTCTAATGGCTGTTATTAAACAATATTCAGATTTTGAACATTGCAAACATTTTGCTTTAATTATACTTGAATTGTACCGGTAACGTTACCAGTACAATAATTAATCAATCAATTAACTATAGCAAAAAACAACTAGCAAAGGGGGACTGAATATGAAAATCTATGGTTCAGACTACTATCCAGAGCACTGGGATGAAAGCATTTGGTACAAGCATATTCAGCTAATGAAAAAATATGGAGTTGAATGGGTACGTATAGGTGAATTCGCATGGAGTGTTGTTGAACCAAAGGAAGGGGCGTACGATTTTTCTGTGCTTGATAAGGCAATTTCAAAGTTAAAAGAAAATGGCATAAAGATAATACTTGGAACACCAACAGCAACACCTCCTGCGTGGCTTATAAGGAAGTATCCAGAAATTTTACCAGTTGATTACAAAGGTCAACTTAGAGAGTTTGGAAGTCGCAGGCATTATTCTACAAATTCTAAGGTTTATCGTGAATACGCAATAAGAATCACAGAAGAGTATGCTAAAAGATATGGGAAAGAAATTGATATTTGGCAGATTGATAACGAGTTTGGTTGTCATTCAACAACTTATTCTTTCAATGAAGATGATAGAAGAGCATTCATACAATGGCTTAAAGATAGGTACAAAACCTTGGACAATCTCAACAAATCTTGGGGTACTGTGTTTTGGAGTCAAGTTTATAACGATTGGGAACAAATTGTATTTCCAATAAATACTCCTACATTCGAAAACCCCCACCAAATGCTTGATATATATAGGTTTATGTCTGATAGCTCAATTGATTTTATGAATCTGCAAATAAATGTTATCAGAAAATACTCAGATAAACCTATCACACATAATTTTATGGTTGATTTCATGGATATAGATTATAGAAAAATGTCAGAAATTTTAGATTTTGTATCTTGGGATAACTACATTGCAACAGTTGATTATGATCCTTTGAGACAATCAGCCAATCACACGTTAATGCGATCTTTGAAAAAAGCGCCATTTTTGGTAATTGAACAACAACCGGGTCGTGTGAATTGGAGAGAAGTAAATGAAAATTATGGAGCAGAATATTTGGGAATGTGGATAAAGCAAGGTTTTCTCAATGGTGCTTTTGGTGTTATGCCGTTTAGGTTTGATCAGATAAGGTTTGGAGCTGAACAATATCACGGGGGGCTTGTTGATTACGCTGGCAGAAAGACAAAAAGACTGGAGGAATTTAACAAAGTTAAATCAGAAACTCTTGGTGTTTTGGAGCCTAAAAGAGAGGTTGCCGTTTATTTTAGTTATGAAAATGAATGGATACACAGGATAAATCACGTCAATAGAAAGTTTAAGTATTGGGATAGTGTGGTCGATATATTCAAATCCATAAGAAATCTCGGTTATAACGTTGACTTTGTTTTCGATGACGATGATATCCAAGACTACAAAGTTTTAATAGTTCCTTACGCTTTCAAAATCAGTAATGCTTTTGTTGAGAAGATAAAGAAATTCAAAGGAACGGTCTACATAACTTGTATGTCAGGTTTAAAAGACGAGCAAAATTGGATAGTGGAAAGAAGTCCACAAGGCCTCATAGAAGAAGTGGGTATAGAAGTGATGGATTTTGGAGCTGTCAACAAATGTAGTGGATTTATATTTAATCAGAAAATCGAAGTAGGATACTGGAAAGATGAAATTGAAGTCTTTGATGCAAATGTAATTGGGATCTTTGAGGATGGTTCACCGTTGGTTACGGAAAAACATGGAAGATTTTACATAACAGGTGTTCTAGATGAAGATGGCTGGAAGAAGCTTCTTTCCTATTCCTTAAATCCAAAGTTTGTTGGCATAGACGTTGAGTTTTCCGAAGCGAAAAATTCCGAAGTTTATGTGTTAAACTTGAGAAATTCAAAAAACATAATTTATATGGGCAACAAGAAAATCGAATTTGCACCATTCGAATTAAAAAAATTGTGAGGTGATAAGTTGTGAAGAAGTTTGTTACAATAAGAGATATTGCAAAAGAAGCGGGAGTTTCAATAAATACTGTTTCTCGAGCCCTAAATGATAAACCGGATATAAATATTGAAACAAAAAGGAAGATAATCGAAATAGCAAAAAAACTTGGATACATAAAAGACGTAACAGCATTATCTCTTAGGTACGGGCTTACGAAAGTTATCGGTGTTATACTTGAAGATAGCTCTAATCCGTTTTTTTCCGAAGTACTGAAAGGAATAGAAATTGGTGCCAAAGAACGCGGGTTCAATGTCATTTTCATGAATACAGAAAAGGATTATTCACTTGAAGAGGAAGCCGTAAAAACAATGATCGGACGAAGAGTTGATGGTATAATAATTTCTCCAACACAAGAGAGAAGTGATGATATAAAATTCTTAGTTGAAAAGGATGTACCTTTTGTGGTGCTTGGAGTTCATTTTGACGATATCGATATTCCGGAAGTTTACACCGATGATGTTAAAGGAGGGTATTTGGCAGTAAAGCATCTTATACAAACTGGCAGGAAAAAAATTTTGTTTCTTAACGGATATTTGTACAAATCTGTCGCCAAAATGAGACTGGAAGGTTACAAAAAGGCATTCCAGGAATTCGGTTTAAAATACGATGATGAACTTGTTTTTGAATTGGAGGAAGGATACGAGAATGCTTACAGTATAATGAAAGAGATTCTCAAGAAAGGTATAGAATTTGACAGTGTGTTTTGTTTTAACGATGTTTTTGCATTTGGCGTAATTGGAGCACTGAAAGAAGAGGGTATAAACGTTCCAAAAGATATTGCGGTCGTTGGATATGATGATATTTCATTTTCTAAGTTTTTCACCCCTTCACTAACAACTGTTAGAATTGATAAAATATCGGAAGGTCGTCAAGCATTTGAAATGTTGCATCAGATATTAACAAAAAAGTCTAGAAGAAACCTAAAAAAAGTTCTTGATGTTGAACTGGTTGTTCGTGAGTCTTCAGTAGGTGAAATAACGACTGATGAAGGGAGTGTTTAAGATGTTTGTATCTTCGCTAAATAACCAAGAATTGAAAAAAATAACAGGTTACAGAAAATCTGATAGTAGTGAATTGTTAATTCAATTGGAAAAGATTCACCTTGGTTACAAGGTTGTTATCGAAGCAAAAGGTATCCTTGATGAGTTAGAAATTTTTTCCTTTCCAAAGCCGGCAAGGTTGTTAATAAATAATTGGCAATCTTGGGGACCAACAAGAGTAATAGATGAAAATTTCAAATTGGATTTTCCAAGCGAATTGATCCATAAATTTGGATTCAGTGCCTCGATCATGCCTGATATATATTTTGAAAGGTTAATTAGCGATTATTTCATTTGCTCTGATAATTTTGTAATAGGTGCCCTTGAATCAAGATTTGGGCATCCTTATTTTGAAATACATGAAAATTCTATAGTTGTAAAGTTAAAATATTTTGGGAAAATTCTTGATGATTGGACAAAATTGGAATCTTTTGTTATCCTTTTTACTAATCCGGATATTGGTTTACCTCACTATGCTGATTTGATAGCAAAGGAAAATAAAGTTGTTTATAAGCGAAAAAATCTAATTGGCTGGTCAAGTTGGTATCAATATTTCTTAGATTTTGATTACGATAAACTGTGTTCAAATTTGTCGTTTTCAAAAGATTACAATTACGATGTTTTCCAAATAGACGATGCATGGGAAAAAGATATTGGTGACTGGGAAGTTAACAATAAATTTGAAAGTTTAGAAATAATTTCGACCAAGATAAGAGAATATGGATATACTCCCGGTATATGGCTTGCACCATTCAGTGTTGCGGAAACTTCAAGGCTTTACAACCAACATCCAGATTGGGTTGTTAAAGATTGCGATGGCAATCCTGTTGTTGCTTACGAAAATTGGAACAAGAAAATATACGCTCTTGATACAACAAATCCAGACGTTGCAGAGTGGTTAAGTAAGCTATTTTACCAGCTAAAAAAGTTGGGATTTGACTATTTCAAAATTGACTTCCTCTTCGCTGGTGCAATTCAGGGTGAGAGGTACAAAGATGTAACTCCAATCGAGGCTTACAGAATGGGAATGTCTATTATAAGACATGCCGTTGGTGAATCGTTTATACTTGGATGTGGTGCTCCGTTGTTGCCAAGTGTGGGTTACGTTGATGGTATGCGTATAAGTGCAGATACAGCACCCCATTGGGATCCAAACGAACCAGATATAGGTTATCCAAATGCTTATTATGCACTTAGAAATGTACTCACAAGAGCTTTTATGAACAATGTTCTTTGGTGGAATGATCCAGATTGTTTGATGTTAAGAAAAGAAGATACACAACTTAACGACTGTCATAGGGAACTGTATGCGTATGTATCTTTATTGCTTGATAATATGATAGTTCAGAGCGATAACTTATCATTTGAAATAGACAAAAAGCTTTGGGATTTTATTTTGGAATATAGAAAGTTCGGAAAAAGGTTTTTTAAAGTGGAAGGTATATTGGATGGTGAGTACAAAATAACAAGTTGTGCAATTAATGGATGTGACAAGTTAATAATTAAAGACTTGAAACAAGCAAAGTTCGATGTTTTCTTTGACGAAAAGGGAGTAGGTCTTGTTAAAAATGTTGAAAAAAGAGAAGATGGGAGAATGTTCAATTACTACACCGAAAGCAAAATAAATTTGGAAGGTGAGGAAAAATGATGGAAAGAAGATGGAATATGATCACTAATGAATGGGTACTTGTTTCTGCGTATACGCAATCAAGACCAACAAATCCAGTAAATACTTGTCCTTTATGTCCTGGTGGCGATGAATTTTCGGATATTTATGATCTTGCATCCTTTGACAACAAATTTCCTTCTATGAAACTATCTGCCCCAGATGTGGAACCTTTAAGCGAGATCTTCAAAAAAGAAAAGTCAAATGGACAATGCGAAGTGGTAGTTTACACAATTGAACATGACAGTGCGATGAGCCTTATGCCAGTTCATCAAATAGAAAAACTAATCAATATGTGGATCGACAGATATGTAGATTTATCGCAGTATCCATCTATAAAGTACGTATATATCTTTGAGAATCGTGGTAGAGAAGTTGGTGCCACTTTACCACATCCACATGGTCAACTGTACGCGTTCCCGTTTTTTCCAAAGAGAATAGATGTGAAAATTAGTGCGCTTTCTGAATATTTTGATAATAACGGACGATGTGGGATTTGTGATGTAGTTGAGGAAGAGCTAAGATTAAAAGAGCGAATCATATATGAAAATGAAAGTTTTATCGCCTTAGTTCCGTTTTACGCAAGGTGGCCTTATGAAGTCCATGTGTACCCAAAAAGACACGTAAGTACGATTGTCGAATTTGAAAACGAGGAAAGACACCTCTTGGCAAAAACCCTAAAAGTTGTTACAATGAAATATGACCTGCTTTTTCAACAAGCGTTTCCGTACATGATGATGCTTTTCCAAGCACCAGTCAACGATGTAAGGTACAGTCATGCATTCCATTTTCATATAGAGTTTAACCCAGTTAAGAGGGACAAAGACAAGATAAAATGGATGGCGAGTGTAGAAACAGGAACGTGGGCGTTCATAAATCCTAAGGTACCTGAAGAAGCAGCAAAGGAATTAAGGAATGTGGAGGTTGTTGTATGAACGAGAAGATTATAGTTTATTCTCCAGGAAGAGCGAATTTAATAGGAGAGCACACCGATTACAACGATGGGTTCATATTGCCATTTGCAATAAAAAGGTACATCAGAATCGAAATTGAATCGTCGAAAAAGTTCAGGTTGTTTTCGGAACAAGCTAAAAGAGGTATTGAGTTTCTACAACCGGAAAAAACAAACTCTTGGGCTGATTATGTTATAGGTATGATTGTAAAATTGAGAGAACACGGATACAAAGTAGAACCTTTCAGTTTAAAGATTGATTCTGATTTGCCAATGGGAGCTGGCCTGTCAAGTTCAGCTGCTCTCGAAGTTGGAACAGGTTATGCAATTTCTCAGATCATGGGTTATGAAATACCAAGAGAAGAGCTTGCAATGATTGCCCATGAATGTGAAGTTGAGTTTGTAGGTGTACGATGCGGTATAATGGACCAGTATGCTGTTGCTTTGTCTAAAGAAAATCACGCATTATTCATAGACACAATGACGAGAGAATACAAATACATTCCATTTCACCTTGATAGTACAAAATTGTATTTAATCGATTCTGGTATAAAACATGAGTTAGGTGTATCTGAGTATAATAAACGAAGGAGAGAATGCGAACTTGCACTTGAAGCGCTCGGAAGGAAAAGCTTTAGAGAGGTTACTCGTGAGGATATTGATAAGATATTAGATCCTGTTTTAAGGAAACGTGCATTACATGTTGTAACTGAAAATGAAAGAGTATTAAAAACTTTATCTGCTTTGGAAACTGATAATCTACCATTGGTTGGTAAGTATCTGTACGAGTCGCATTACAGTCTAAAAGAAAATTACGAAGTTTCCTGTGAAGAAATTGACTTCATAATAAACCAGCTCGAAAATTATCCAAATGTACTTGGTGCCAGAATAGTTGGTGCAGGCTTCGGTGGTAGTGTAATAGTTCTTGCAAAGGATGATTTTAAAAGTACATTTGAAAAAGTTGCTGAAAAATATAAAATAAAATATGGTATAGTACCTAAGTTGATTGATGTTGAAACAAGTGATGGGGTGTTTAGAAAATAACAAAATCTATTTTTTTTTTGTTTTTTAAAAAATTCAGTTGGATATAAACAGGAGGATATGAGATGTTTGAATTTTCTTATAAACTTGCAGGAGAAATTGTCAGATATGCTAAATTGATTACTGACGCTGGTTTTACAAAAGGAACTTGGGGAAATATAAGTTTAAGATGTAATGAACTCATTTATATCACACCTTCTGGTTATCCCTACGATATTTTAAAACCTGAAGAAATAGTCGTGGTGGATTTAAGCGGCGAGAAGCTTTACGGAAAATTGAACCCGTCTTCTGAATTAGCATTACATATACAAATATACAAAAGCCGTGAGGATGTGCAAGCAATTATCCATACTCACCCGGTTTATTCAACGATAGTTTCTTTGATTACTAATGAAATACCTCCTTTAGTTGAAGATGGTGTAATGATACTTGGAGAGTGTTTGAAAGTCTCAGATTATGCACTACCAGGTACGTGGGAGTTAGCAAAAAATGCTACAAAAGCACTCGGGAAAAATAATTGTGTGTTTTTGCAAAATCATGGACTTGTGTGTGTAGGAGAAAATCTTCAGGAGGCATTTGTAGCCACACAAGTTGCTGAAAAAACTGCTCAAATCTACGTGGAATCGTTAAAGGCGGGAAACCCAAGAATAATACCACAAGAACATGCCAAACTACTTAGAGAAAAATATTTAACTTCTTACAGGCAAAAATAATCGCAAAAAGGTTATCGAAAAATTACCAAAAATGATCAAATTTTGAAGCTGACCACGTTCATTTATAAAATAACTTCAAGCTAAAAAGAAAACAATTTTTCGGAATTTTTTCAACCATATTTTACTTTCTTTCTAATTTGGTTTGTAAAGCTCAACTAGTCTCCAAAAATTTTCACTGTGATTCACTTGAACAGTATGAGCTAATTTGTGAACTATTACATAATCTATTACATTAGTAGGTGCCATTATAAGTCCCAAATTTAGCGAAATAATTCCCTCACAAGATCAGCTTTCTCATCTACTTTTAGTATTTTTTACCACGACCTTTTTGTCAACAAACCCGTTTGTTTCGAAAGTTCTGCTGTACGTTTTGAAAGGTATTCCTCTGTCCTTTTTCTTAGACAATATGTAATTATTTTCTTTGCATCGTTTAAATAACGCTTGTATAATAGTATACTTTTCTCTGTGAAAACAAATGGACAATTTATTTGAGATTCGCACGTTAATTTCTTCACCAAGATACGAAACTTTCAAACTATTATTCAATAACCTGTCAAAAAAGATCTTTTCTGACTTTGGAACTTTTCAAAAGAATGTTTTATCCAGTTACCAAATATACTCAACACCTTTATGATGTCACCTGACTTTACGTTTAGTGGTACGATCAGCAACAACATTTTTTCATTGGTAACTTCGATCTTATAAGAGTTCCTCTTTTGCTTTATGATTTTCACTTTTATTTTTACATCCTATAAAATAATCTCACGTGTTTTTTTTTTGCTAAATTTAATCATAGATCAATTCAGTAAACTCATTGTGAGTATAATTTATTTTCCTACCAAGGATATTTTCCAAGCGTTCCTTGAGCAATGCATGATCAGGGAGGTGTATAACGTTGAAACCAAAAAATTTAGCTGTTTTTATGTTTTCTTCTTTATCATCTATAAATAAAGATTCAAATGGATTTAGGTTGAAATTAAATATCAATGTCTGATAGATCTCTACTTCAGGTTTAATTTGTTTAACAAATCCAGATATTATCATACCGTCGAATATTTTGAAAAACTCAAATTTTTTGTACACATAATTAAAGTTTCCTCTGCTAAAGTTAGAGAGCACGTATAATTGATAACCCATTCTCTTAAGTGGCATAAGTAATTCTACATTTTCAGAAATTGGCGTTAAAAGTTCTGGTACCTTCAAACTCATTTTCTCTATGTATTCTTTGTACTCTGGAAACTTTTCTTTGAACATATTCCAAAGTTGTTCTTCTGTAATTTCACCTTTGTCCATAAGATTCCACTCAACTGTATCAAAAACATTTTTCCACAAAAAAATAGCTACTTCGTTACCGAATTCTTTTACCATATATTCATATGGTCTCCAATCAATCAATACTCTACCAAGGTCAAATATTATATTCCTTATCACCATTAATATCTTCCTCCTAGTAAGCTCCACAAATACTTCACCAACAATTATACCCTAGTAATTAAATATGTTCAACATGCATAATAAGAGATATTGTGGTATAATTAATTTACAAATGATGCAAAAAGAGGTAGGTATTTTTGGGGAGGTGTTTTGAAGGTTTGGATGAAAAGAACATAGAATTCGAGACTGGGAAGAGCTACTGCTTGGTTGTACACAACAAAAGTTATGGTAAGCATATTTTAAAGAAATTCATTTGTGGAGATTTGGAAAACAATTTGATTATCGAACCTGACAGTAACATAGGCATAGACGAAATCAGAGAAGTTATAGATTTTCTTGATTTCAGGTCAGCAAACGATAGAAAAATAGTTGTAATACTCGAGGCAGACAAAATGACACAAGAAGCAGCAAACGCATTTCTCAAAACTCTTGAAGAACCTCCTGAATATGGAATTATTATTCTTGTAACTTCTCGCTATGCTTCTTTGCTACCAACGATAAAGAGCAGAGTTCAAAAAATAAATGTCAAATTTCCAGCTTTGTCGAACGATTTAGGTGATTTTGAGAAACATATTGTCTTTTGGAATTTTGACTACCTTGAAAGAATTAAGAATGGCGACTATGTTGTTTTAAGCGAGGATGAATTACAGAACGACGAAATAGATGAACTTAGTGCGTTGTTAACATTGAAATCGCTAATTGACAAGTACCGAGCACTTCCTTTTGATGAATTCTTGAAATTCACAGGGAAATTATCTAAGATAAGCAATTTTAAATTTCTCAAGATATTCAGTAAAGTTATTAGTTGGTACATTTTTCAAAATAATGGCTTATCTAAAGGGGAGAAATTAAAATACTTAAAGATTTGTGATGAAATTCAAAAAAGTAAACTCGCCAATTTCAATTATCAATTAACTTATTACCTACTTCTTCTTGGACTAAGAGGTGATAACTTATGAGTTTTCAAGCAACGGTGTATGGTGTAGAATTAATGCCAATGGGTAAAATAGTCTACTATGGTGACAACGGAGAAGAATTTAAGTATGGAGATTACGCCATTGTTTTAAGCGAATTTGGAGTAGATTATGGTAAAGTATTGCTTGGACCGAAAGATATAAGCATAGACGATGTAGATTATGAGATAAAACAAATAATGCGCAGGGCAACAGAGGAAGATCTTAGGATAATTGAAGAAAATCAGCAAATCGCAAAGAGTGCAAGGGAAATAACAATAGATTTGGTAAAAAAACATGGACTTCCAATGAAAATACTGCAATCTAAATATATTTTTGATAGAAGCAAGCTTGTCATTTACTTTAGTTCCAAGACACGCGTAGATTTCAGGGAACTTGTAAAAGATATAGCCAAGGAATTTAGAACGCGCATCGAACTTAGACAAGTAGGTGTAAGAGATGAGATGAAATTCATAAAAGGACTGGGATTGTGTGGATTGAAGAGCTGTTGTTCGTATTTCTTAAGAGAATTTGACAGCATAACATTGAAACATGCCAAAAGACAACAAATGATGATCAACACATCTAAGATAACAGGACCGTGTGGTAGGCTGCTGTGTTGTCTTATGTACGAACATGACTTTTACATAGAAATGTTAGAGAACATTCCAGACGAAGGATCAACAATTTATTATGATGGTAAGATTGCTAAGGTGATAACTGTAAATGTGTTTCTTTCACGGGTTACTCTCCAAACAGACGATGGCGAAATGG
>JBCNVJ010000074.1:0-32347 GCA_039630255.1 Fervidobacterium sp.
GGAGCTTCAAAATGCTTTTCTGGATATCCTGCAACACCAATACAAAAATCTACAGGTTTCGCAGATGTATACAAATATTTCCCTTTCTTCATATTGCTTATCTGCTTAACAAGTTCTGAAGCAAATTTATAATCGCTCACCATTGGATTAAAACCAACTTCTTCACCGCGAACAACAAAAATATTTTCAACTCCCATGATGGACAAATCTATCAATATATCTTCCAATTCAAATTTACTCATACCCTTACAAATAATGTGTGGCACAACATCTATGTTGTATCTTTTCATCAACGCAGCTGTAAGTCCAATGGTTCCTGGTCTTTTCACCTTTTGTATCTTGACAATCCCACTATCCGTTTCGAGAAAATCTATCTCTATTGGATGTCTTGTTATGTTAATAAATGAAATATTGTATCTCAAAAGTCTATCAAGCGTTGAGAATATTTTTTCAACATCCTCGCCCCTTCGTGGAGGAATTATCTCTATTGATACAATTTTACCTGTTTTTATTTTTTCAACTACTTTCATATATCTACCTCCTCAATAAGAAAATTTTAAATTACCAACAGCACCTAAATTATTCTGATATATCACAACTACCCCCTCTATCATCGTACCTATAGCCTTTTTTGCTTCATTTAAAACCTTCTCCACATCATCCGAACTTTTGACCATATTCGAATATTTGGTAGCAAATGCATCAGCTATGGACGCGTTCTTCGAAACTACAACTACAGCATCCGCTTTACCAAAATTTAACGAATGCCCTATCTTCCCAGAGGAGGTACATACGCCATACTTGCCTGGACTTAAGACCAGAGAGATTTTGTTAAACTCATTGCCAAAATTTGCAAAGATGCCAACTTTTGTTTCCTTATCAGCACTAATGTAAACATCTCCTCCATTCTCAACAATCACATTTGTACAATTGTATTTCTCTATCAGTTGATCACCTATTATTTGTGCGAAGGTACCAGCAACACATGCCATAGGACCAACGTTTGCCAACCATGAAGCACTTAACATTTTTTTCACAAATTCTGGTAAAACATCATTGTTTTTCATACATATCGGTACAAGCGACGTAGCAAAGGACGGAACGATTTTAATGAATTCACTAAGTCCATCGTGTAGTATTTTTACCTGCTCGTACACAAAATCAACGACCTCTACTACATTTCCAGTAAATCCGTCAAAACCAATCCATAAATCAGTATGTTTATATTTTACGTAAAATTCAACAAATTTTTCCAAGTACCAGTCCCTATAAAATCTCTTCGTCACAGGATTTTTCACAAATATCACCTTTCAAATAAACTGTCTAAACTATCTTTAATTTTTTAATATGGCGAATCTGGAAATTCATTTTTGGACATTTCTTCATAGTTTTTTTCATACGGTAACTTAATTCCTATCGGACATACATCTGAACACAAAAGACACTCAACACATTTCTGTGAATTTAACTTCACTGAATTATTGTCAAGATAGTCAAAGTATAGCGCTCCATATTCACAAACGCCAATGCATGCACCACAATTCAAACACAGTCTTTTGTATCTCGATTTTAATTCATAATAATGCTCTCGCATATCAACATTCACAAATGTACTGTTTAAACTTTTGAGAGACCTTTCTTCTGAAAGCTTTTCAACAGGATTGCTTAACAAAAATTTACCTTCCAAAATCCAACTTTTCAAAATATTTGCTATTTCCAAAGATTTTCTAATACTTGTTAATGAACTTGTTCTTACTATCTTCCCATCAAGCTCAATTTTTCCACTTTGCAGTTCTTCGTAATTTACTATTTTCAAGATTGGTCTTTCGACTTTTGAATAATCCCTAAGCTCTGTGTAGATTTCTTTATTTGACAAGCTAACATAATAGGCAATTTCTTCATTTACAACAGGTATTGGAATACCAACACCTACGAACAGTGTAACACCGTAATTCTTAAAATACGCCCCTTTGACAAAATCTGCACTCATCTTCTTTGCATCGCCGACGAGTGCTAAGGTTCGGGATGGACCAATTGGCACACCGTACTCATTTTCCTTGACAACATTTTTAAACTGTGTACCGTACCAAGCAACATAGCCCTCTGTTCCTCCAAGAAATACCTTTGTTCCGATACCTATCGTTTGCATCTTTGGATCTTTCAACAAAGGACTTAATTCACCAGAAGTAGAGTAATTAACGTTCCCATAATTTGGCAATAACTTACCCATGTAAGTATAGATTGTCCTGTCTGAACCATTTGTTGCAGCAGCGTAATTTTGGTATGCGTTACGAGGATTAAAAAGAAAAAAGTCGTTGATAGTATTTTTGTTTATGTAAGTTTTAAAATACTTTCCAGGATAACAATCCGTACCACTTCCCCAAGCCTCCAAAAGTATATTTTCCCCACTTATGAGCATTTCAATAATATGGGCTCCTCCAAAAGACACATCGTAGTCTGATTTTTGAGTTGCACCCAAGTATCCATCAACAGCAGCAATACCACCGTATACTTCAACACCACCAAGTTTGATTTTCTCCATCTTCATGGGTGGAAACGTATGTCCAAAATTTATAAAAGCACCACTTGAACACATAGGAGCAAACGTGCCGGTTGTAACAACATCAACTTTCTTAACTACCTCTGATATACCTTCTTCTTTTGCCATTTTCACAACTTCCTGTGCAGTTAACACCACTGCCTTCCCTTCTGCTATCTTTTTGTTAATCTCTTCCAAAGACTTGAACATACACCCACCTCCAATACTTTAACCGAAAAATTCGTTGTGAACAAGTTGTAAAGCTTTTTCCCCATCTTTCTGATTAACTATGAAATAAATCGAAACATCCGATGCACCTGCTGAAATCATCTCTACATTTATCTTTCCGTTTGCCACAGCTTTAAATATCCTGGAGGCTATACCATGATAGTTTAAAAGTCCACTGCCCACAACGGCTATCAGCGACTTGTCCATACTATAACTTATATCTTCTATCTCCTTTATCTTAAACTGTTCGGAGATTCTCATAACAGCATCTAAATCTTTTTTGGAAATAATTAGAACTATAGATGTTTGAGAAGTTATTACAAATTTTATATTCACTCCTATTTGAGAGACGCATGAAGCAATCTCTCCGAGAATTCCTGGCACACGTCCTATATTGTGTCCTCTAAACTGTATAATAGCTATATCATTTGTCATAGATACGCTTTTTATCCTTGCACCATTATCATTTGAGTTAGATGAAAATATGACAGTACAACCATCGCAATTATCAAAAGAACTAAATTCAAAGTTTTCAAGACTTTTCCAATCGCAAACATAAAGAGGTATGTTTTTTAACCGCAAAGGTTCCACTGCGTTGTGGTGCAAAATTTTTGCTCCAAAATATGATAATTCATCTGCTTCTGCGTAAGTTAAACTCTTAACCGTCTTAGTGACCTTAGTAATTCTTGGATCACCTGTGAGAAAACCTGGAACATCTTTTATAAGCACAACACCAACTGCATCAAGACAGTATCCAAGCGCAGTGGCAGTGTAGTCACTACCTCCACGTCCAAGAATAGTTATATTTCCGTCTACGACAGACCTTCCGTAAAAACCTGGAATTATACTGTCACTTTCTTCCCATTTCTTCATACTGAGTCTTACCAACATTCTGCTTTTTTCAAGTAATACATTAGAATTGCCGTATACTCCATCAGTCACAATAAAATCTTCCGGAAACATCACCTCACAATTCAATCCCATTGTATTCAGATTGTGATTCAAAATAATAGCACTCAAACGCTCACCATAGCAAAGAATTTTATCACGCAGAAAGTCTGGAACTTTTCCTATCATTTTACTTCCGATCAATAGACGCTCAACAGAATACACCTGTTGTTTTAAAATTTGAAAGATACTTTCGTTTCCCTCTAAAATAAAACTCTTGTGAAAGATATACAGTTCATCAAGAAATTTTTCTACATCCAAGTTGTTCACATTATCCAAAGCGTTGACAAGTTTATTAGTTACACCCTTGAATGCACTGACAACAATGACAAAGCGAAAATTTTTCTTATTTTCTCTTAATCTCACAAATGACTTCACAACCTTTTCCGTATCTTGTGGATTTGATAACACAGAGCCACCAACTTTGAAAATAAAAAAATTTACGTTCCTCTCTGTACCTTCCATTTTTCTCTCCCCCTTTAAATTACATCAGCAAGAAAAATTTAGCAATTGAAAAATTTGAAAAATGTGGTATAAAAAAGCGGTCGGGTTATAATCCCGACCGCTGATTTTTTTCAACACCAAAAAGGTGTACCTACGTTTCCCAGCGGTCGGTACACCTCATCATCATAGCCATCATATTTATGACAGTTATCACATCGATTTTCTTTCTAAGCTTTTTTAAGGTGTATGTTCTTTGTGCTTGGTTTATAATCACGGTAAAACCTCCAAACTTAACTTACTTATTTTTTTGTGATTATACAACAAATTTGAAAAATTGCAATACCAAAAGCTGAAAAATACGGTCTTATGCATTCTTTGATCAAGTAAGTACTTTACGGGGTGATGTTTATGGAAGAAATTTGGAAAAAGTGGAATTTTAGAGGTATCGTACAAGGTGTCGGTTTTAGGCATTTTGTCAAAACTATTGCAAGAGCAATAGGTGTGAAGGGATATGTAAAGAACGAAGATGATGGCAGTGTAACAGTTGTTGCTGGTGGAAACAGAGAACAAATTAGCGAATTATTCAAAAGAATTATGGAAGGGAACGGATGGAGTTATATATCAGATTACGAAGAGAAGGAATTACAAAAACAAGAATACAAAGATTTTCACGTTGAATTTTAGCAATCAAAAAGACGACTAAGGAGATGATTTTATGAACATGGTATGTTATGGTTTACAGTGGGGCGATGAAGGAAAAGGAAAAGTTACTACTTATCTTTCAAAAGATTTTGATTACGTTGTCAGATACAGTGGAGGGAGCAATGCTGGACATACTGTTGAATACGAAAATTTTAAACTTGTTCATCATCTCATTCCGTCTTTTGATGTGAGAAAAAACGTAAAAGGCTACATAGCAAACGGCGTGATAGTTGATTTCGAAGTTTTAATTCAAGAGATCAATGAACTGAAAAAGATTGGAGTTAACGTCTCCGAGAGAATAAAAATTTCCGCCTTAGCACATGTAGCACTTCCGGTACACAAAATGCTGGACGAAAAGATAGAAAACGTAAAAGCAAATAGAGCCGTTGGAACAACAAAAAGAGGTATAGGACCCGCTTATGCAGACAGAGTACATCGCATAGGATTACGTATAATAGATTTTTCTAACTATTCAAATGCTATTGAAAAACTCGAATTTGTTACGCACATTTACAAAAACCTTTACGGTATCGAGTGGAATAGCTATGAAAAATTATTTGAACTTTATGAAAATATATCTGAGTTTATAGTCTATCCTGTTGAAATAAAAAATACTTTGGAAAATTCAAATGTCCTTTTCGAAGGTACACAAGGTGTGCTTCTTGATGTAGATATGGGAAGTTATCCATATGTAACCGGTAGTTATTGTAGTACAACAGGTGTTGAAAGTGGTGTTGGTTTTCCTGTAAAAATAGACAAAAAAATAGGTGTATTCAAGGCTTATTTAACTAGAGTAGGTGAAGGACCATTTCCAACTGAAATTTTTGGACAAGAGGCCGAGAATTTAAGAAAAGCCGGTAAAGAATACGGTGCAACAACGGGTAGACCTCGACGTTGTGGTTGGCTTGATTTACCGTTGTTGAAGTATGCCATCGAAGTATCTGGCTGCACTGAAATGATAATGACTAAAGCAGATATTTTATCTGGAATGGAAAAGATCAACGTTGGTGTAAACTACAAGATTAACGGAAAACACATAGAGATTCCAAAGGACGTTTCTTCTTTAAAAGACGTAGAAGTTCAATACTTGAAATTTGAGGGATGGAAAAATCTTGAGGATCCAAATTTTGAAAGGTTTAAGGATTTCATTGAAGCTGAAACAGGAGTTAAAATATCTTATGTTTCAACAGGCGCAAAAGTTGATGAAATAATTAAGGCATGATGTTGATTTACTAATTTTTTGGAGATGGTTTCATGATAACCTTAAGGTTATTTGGTTCCTTGTGTGAATTAACAAACGGAAAATATCTTTTCCAATTTGATCCAGGGATAAATCAAACGATAAAGGACTGTATTGAACGCCTCGGTGTGCCACACACCGAGGTTGCTTTTATTACTTTAAACAAGCGTTTTGTTGACTTTTCCAAAATAGTCGAAAATGGAGATTTTTACTGTGTCTATCCTCACTCTTTGCTTATTGATGAGGAATTCTTACTAACA
Organism: Fervidobacterium sp.; assembly: GCA_039630255.1. Classification (GTDB taxonomy): domain Bacteria; phylum Thermotogota; class Thermotogae; order Thermotogales; family Fervidobacteriaceae; genus Fervidobacterium. Next base: position 6,362 of record JBCNVJ010000074.1, read on the forward strand.
CCTGTTTATCAAGGTGAACCGAAGTTTGTACTTGACATTCACCTTGGTAAACTTGCAAGATTACTACGTATGTTTGGCCTTTATGCTGAATTTGGTATGATAGATGATGATGGAATCGTTGAAAAAGCTAAGCGGGTTAACGGAATAATACTTACTCGTGATAGGAAGCTTTTGATGAGAAAAGATATTGTGTTTGGTTACATTGTTCGTAGTGACTTTCCAGAGATACAATTCAAAGAAGTTTACCACAGATACAGCTTGAAAAATTGGTTAAAGCCTTTCACAAGATGCATTGAATGCAACGGGAACTTGGTGGTAATTGACAAAAATTACATTGTTGGCAAAGTTCCACCAAGAGTTTTTGAGACACATGACAATTTTGCCCTTTGCGACAAATGTGGTAAAGTTTACTGGAGTGGAACTCATCACAAGCATATGTTAGAGCGCATTAATACACTGCTTCCAGCAGACTAACTTTTGCAACTTACCACTAGTACGCTTCCTTAACCTAAACGATAGTATATACCTATCGTATATATTATTATTATTATTATTATTGGGGGTGGTAAAGTGGTAAGTTTACTTATTTGTAACGCAAAAAGTTAGTATTCATGCGTTACAAAGCAAATATTACAACTTACCACCCTTTTGTTACAACTTACCACCTGTGGTAAGTTTTGTCTAAGAACAAGTGTTTAAGCCCAAAATGGAGTGGTAAGTTTCTTAAACAGTCATGAATAAATATCTTTTTGAACATTTTATCTCAAAAAACTTTGTGAATTATTTCTCAAATGGTAAGTTTGGTAAGTTGATTTTTTGAGAATCAATCTCAACTACATATATATTGTTGACTAACTTTTATAAACAACATATATTGTATAAAAATTCTCAGAAAACTTACCACAAACTTACCACGAACTTACCATGAATTTACCACATATCAATATATTGACATTTTAGTTTCTATAACAATGTATATAGTATCAATATTAATAAATATTATATAAAGTATTAATGCAATTTATGACTAAAAAAGTTAGCTAAAATAATCAGCGAATTTATGGATGTTTTAGAAAAAAATTGAACGAAAGTTGAAATGTGTTCAAAATTTGGTTTTTGTTGTATAATACTTAGTGTACAAAAAAGTTGTTTTGCCTAAGATTCGAGTTTATGAATGGGGATTGTGTGAAAAAATGAAGATGAATATTAGAGTTTTATTTTATATTATGACACTGGTAAGTGTTATAATGTTTTTTGTGGTATATAAGTATACGCAGCGTCTGAAATCGGAACCTTTGGTTGTTATCGAAGGTTTGCATGGGAGTTTTATTTTAAATGGTGAAAGATTTGAGAAAGAAATCGAATTAAAGCCTGGTAAATACACTGTAATTGGTGCCTCTGTTTTTAGGTTGTTCAATGGAAAAACAAAAGTGGTAAAATTACCACGTTTCGAGGTGGAAGTTATATGGGAGAAATAAGGTTAGTTGAACCGGTCAATCTTGTTATATTTATGTTTTCTTCACATCTTGAGTATTGGTTCGAGCGGATAAAAGATGAGCTTATTAAAAATTTTGGTCCGATTGATTATGTAAGTAGTGAACTTGAGTTTGAGAAATACACACTTTATTACAACGAGGAAATGGGATCGGGTATAACTGGAAAGCTTGTTAGTTTCGAGAACCTTATACATCCTTCGATGCTTGCTATGATAAAGATTAAGACTAACGAGATAGAGCAAAGATATTCAGTTGATGGGAAAAGAAAATTTAATCTTGATCCAGGTTACATACACCATATGCAATTTGTGCTTGCAACTACAAAGATGTGGCCACACAGAATATATATTGGTCATGGTATATATGCAGAACCAACACTTATGTATATCAATGGAAAGTGGAAAGACTACGATTTCACTTATCCAAATTACAAAGAAGACGCTTATAAAACGCAGTTAAGTAAGATAAGAGATTTGTATTTGGAAAAAAGAAAAAGATTTTTGTCAAAAGTAAAAACGAATATTCGTTAGCGTATCAGATAATCAAGAGTACCTAAAAGTTAAGTATGACTTTTGGAAGGTTGGTGGAATGTTTGAAGCTATATATAGTTGTACTTGGATGTCCAAAAAACGAGGCAGATTTTTCACTTGTCAAATACCATCTAAAAAGTATAGGACACGAAATTGTCGATGACTTAGACGAAGCTGATGGTGTTGTTATTGATACATGTGGTTTTATAATCGATGCCAAGCAAGAATCTATTGATACTATTCTTGAGTTCGTTGAGCGTAAAAAACGTAAGCCAGGATTCAAGGTATTTGTAACGGGGTGTTTGGTACAAAGATATCCAAAAGAATTACCATTAGAAATACCTGAGGTTGACGGTTGGTTTGGGGTTATTCCACCTAAGTTACTTGCTGAAAGACTTGAGAAAACTAAAAAGTACATCACAGATCCCATTGCAATTTACGATTTTGAAGGTAGGGAAGATGATGAAATTCCTTATGCATATGTGAAGATTGCTGACGGTTGTGATAGGGCTTGCACTTTTTGTACTATACCGAAATTCAAGGGAGGTTTTGTGAGCAGGAAGATCGAAGATATTGAAAATGAGGTACGCTACCTTATTTCAAATGGAAAAAAAGAGATAGTTCTTGTTGCACAAGATACAACAGGATATGGTGTGGATATTTATGGAAAACAAATGTTACCAGAATTGCTCAATAAGTTAAGCAATTTGGAAGGAAATTTTTGGATTAGGGTAATGTACATGCACCCAGATCATGTAACGGATGAGATCATAGAAGGTTTTGCACCAAAAAAAGTTCTTAAGTATTTTGATATACCAGTTCAACATGGCAGTGATAAAATACTCAAGCTCATGGGACGCAACAAAGGAACAAGGGAACTAGAAGAACTTTTTGATAAAATAAGACAACTTTATCCGGAAGCTGTTTTAAGGACCTCTATCATTGTTGGATTTCCTGGAGAAAAGAAAGAGGATTTTGAACAATTACTGGAGTTTATAAGGTCTGTCGAATTTGACAAACTTGGAGCCTTTGTTTACTCTGATGAAGAAGATGCGGCATCTTATAATCTACCAGACAAAGTTTCTCTAAAAGTTGCACAAAAAAGGCTTGATACTCTTATGGAGGTGCAAGCCGAAATATCTTTTATGAGAAACCAACGACTTGTTGGTAAAATTATAGATGTACTTGTTGAAGAAGAGGCAAATGGTGTGTTGATTGGAAGAGGTTATATGGATGCACCTGAGATTGACGGAAATGTGTTCGCAAAAGGAAGTGGCACAAATAGGTTTGTGAAAGTAAAAGTCACTGAAGCAGATACTTATGATTTGGAAGGTGAAATTGTTGAATAGAGAAAAAAACACTCCAAGTCGTAATGTTGTTTTTAATGTTCCAAACACGATAAGTTGGTTAAGGATATTATCAACAATTATCATTGTATTTTTAATGTACGGTAGGATGTTCATAGTTGCTTTTGTCTTGTTTTTATTGTCAGCTTTGAGCGATTATTTCGACGGATATATAGCAAGGAAAACAAAGCAAGTAACGAATTTGGGGAAAGTACTTGATCAAATGAGTGATAAGATTCTTATAACTTCTGTCCTAGTAGTTTTTGTTGAGTTTGGATATGTGCCGGGTTGGCTTGTGGTTTTGATTATTTTTAGAGATACACTTGTAAGTATAGTACGTATGTTGGCATCAGGTCATGGTAGTGTTATAGCTGCCAATTTCTTTGGAAAACTAAAAACTATATTGCAAATGGTTCTTTCGATAGGATTATACATAGAGATCTTGGGATTCTCCCAATTAGATCTTATAAATGCTGTATTTGTTTATGCTGTCGCGATCACTACAGTGTTATCTGGAGTTATATACATGTACCAGAATAGGGATTATTTGAATAATTGAAACAAGAAATGTTATCGGAGGGATAGCTGTGCGAACGTTTATCGCCATTGATGTAAATCAAGAAATAAGAGAGATTGCGCAAGAGGTTATAGAAAAACTTCAGATGGCTGGATTTAAAGCAACTTGGACGAAACTGGAAAATTTACATTTGACGTTGTTTTTTATGGGGGAAATGGAAGAAAAGTCTGTTGATTCAATGGCACAGTCTCTTCATAAGAGGATGCAAGGCTTTCCTTCTTTTAGTACATCATTGAATGGATTTGGGTATTTTAAGTTTAGAAATTCCCCAAGGGTTTTGTTTTTAAAACTCGAACCTACCAAGTCTTTACAAAAGATGTTCCTTGAAATGAAATCCGAGCTTAACAAACACAAATTTAAATACGACGAACAAGGTAATTTCATACCACACGTAACGCTTGGAAGGGTTAAAGAATACCCAGATAACTGGGAAAAATTTGCTTCTGAGATCGAGGTTCCAAAGGTAACTCTTGTAGTAGATGGTTTTACTATTTACAGTTCCACGCTAACACCACAAGGTCCTATTTACAGATGGATTTATAAATCAAAATTTGAAGGAGGTTTGGTTAGAAATGTCAGATGAAATGAAAAAAGATGTATTAAAGAAAGCTATAAGCAAAATAGAGAAAGCTTATGGTAAAGGTTCCATAATGGTACTCGGTGAGGAGAGTTTAATTCAAACAATTGATGTCATTCCAAGCGGTTCACTTGCAATTGACATAGCATCCGGTGTTGGAGGTTATCCAAGAGGAAGAGTAATAGAAATCTACGGACCTGAATCAAGTGGTAAAACAACCATAGCGCTACATGCTATAGCATCCATCCAAAAGCTTGGCGGAATTGCTGCTTTTGTAGATGCAGAGCATGCACTTGATTTGAGCTATGCTAGGAGTCTTGGGATAAATCTTTCGGAACTGCTTGTTTCTCAGCCAGATTATGGTGAGCAAGCACTTGATATAGTTGATGAGCTTGTTAGGAGTAATGCCGTAGATCTTATTGTCGTCGATTCTGTTGCAGCACTTGTACCAAGAGCAGAAATAGAGGGTGCAATGGGTGATGCTCAGATCGGGTTGCAAGCAAGACTTATGTCGCAAGCCTTAAGAAAGTTGGCAGGTAACGTCAGTAAATCAAAATCTGTTGTAATTTTTATTAATCAGACACGTATGAAAATAGGCGTGATGTACGGAAATCCAGAGACTACAACTGGTGGTGTTGCACTTAAGTTTTATGCAACTATGAGAATGGAGGTAAGATCTTCGGGAAAAATTGTTGAAGGTAATGAAAATGTTGGTAATGAAGTAACAATCAAGTTTGTAAAGAACAAAGTTGCGCCACCGTTCAGAACTGCAACTGTTGATATAATTTATGGTAAAGGAATTGTAAGGGAGAACGAGCTTTTCAACATAGCTGTAAACGAAGGTCTTATTGATAGAAGAGGAAGTTGGTTCACATACGAGGATTTAAGTGGAAAGGAACACTCACTTGGGCAGGGAAAGTCAAACGCCGTTGCCTATCTTATAGAACATGGTGAAATAGCTGATGAGATTGAGCAAAGAATAAGAGAAAAGTATATGCCAAAACATGAAAAGCAGCAACCAGAAAAGAAAGATGAGCAGGATGCGTCGAAGGTGGCAGCAAAGAAGTAATTTCAAATCAGTTCGTTCAGAAGAAGATTATAAGAAACTTAAAGATCCTTTTCAGATTGCACTCAGATTTATAAAATTTCGAGCAAGATCTGAGTGGGAAGTTAAAAATAAACTCAAGCAATATGGTTTTTCTGAAGAAGTCATTTCTGATACAATTACAAAGTTAAAAAAGAGTGGTTTCATAGACGACGAAAAGTTTGCTTATCTGTATGCTTACGATAGCCTTGTGATAAGGTACAAAGGTCCTTATCGGATAAGGTATGAGCTAAAGCAACTTCACATTGATGATTATTTAATAGAAGATGCTATCAAGAAAGTACTAAGTGAAGTAGACATCGATGAAATTATAAGAAAGCTTACAGAAGGCCTTGATGAACACAAAAAAAGGGAAAAGCTATACAGACATGGATTTGGAGGTGAATGGTAATGGAGATAATTATATACATAATCATGGTTATCATAGGAATAGCAATAGGAGCATTTTATGGTCTTACTATCGGAAGAAGAAAAGCACAGGAAGATATTGAAATAAAGCTAAAAGCGGCTAAACAAGATGCTGAAACCATCATCAAAAACGCAGAAAAAGAGGCAACAGAGATAAGGAAAAAAGCAATAATTGAAGCTCGGGAAGAAGCACATCAAATTAGAGAGGAAATTGAGAAAGAAAGAAAAAGAAGGGAAGAAGAAATCAAACAACTTGAAGAAAGGATCCTTAAAAGAGAAGAAATGCTTAGTAAACGTGAAGAGTTAATTGATAAGAGAGAGAGTTATGTTGAAAACTTGAAAATAGAACTTGATTCAAAAGCCAAGGAGTTAGAGGAAAAAGCAAAAGAAATTGAGAAAAAGTTCATTGAACTTGCTGGTATTACCCACGAGCAAGCAAGAGAGATAGTCTTGCAAGAAGCAAGGGAAAAGTACGAACATGAGATTGCAAAGATATTTGTTCAAATAAAAACACGTTATGAAGATGAAGCCGATAAATATGCAAAAAAAGTGATTGCGGATGCTATACAAAGATATGCACCAGAATACACTGGAGAAGTCACAATAAGCACTGTCGCGCTTCCAAACGATGATATGAAGGGTAGACTTATAGGTAGAGAGGGGAGGAACATCAGAACTTTTGAAAAAATTACAGGTGTTGACTTGATAATCGACGATACGCCTGAGATGGTAACATTAAGTTCATTTAATCCTTTAAGAAGAGAAATAGCAAGACGCACAATAGAGAAATTGGTTCAAGATGGAAGAATACATCCAGCCAGAATAGAAGAAATGTATGAAAAAGCCAAAATCGAAGTAGAAAGGGAGATCAAAGAAGCGGGTCAAGAGGCCGTTATAACCGTTGGTGTTGGGGGACTGCATCCAGAGATTATAAAGCTCCTTGGTAGACTTAAATTTAGAACAAGTTATGGACAGAATGTACTTGCTCATTCGGTGGAAGTTGCTCAAATCGCTGGTCTTTTAGCAGCTGAGCTTGGGTTAAATGTTGATAAAGCAAAACGTGGGGGACTGCTACATGATATAGGTAAAGCGATTGATCACGAGGTTGAAGGTTCACATACAGATATAGGTGCAGAGATATTAAAAAGATACGGCGAATCTGATGAAATAATTAACATGGTTATGGCTCATCACGGTCAGGAAGAACCTATAACACCTGAGGCTGCTATTGTAACTGCTGCTGATGCCATATCGGCGGCGAGACCTGGTGCCAGACGAGAAGACATTGAAAACTACATCAAGCGTTTGATGAAACTTGAAGAAATTGCAAAAAGTTACAAATACGTTGAAAATGCGTATGCGATTCAAGCTGGAAGGGAAATTAGGGTAATAGTTCAACCAGATAAAACGGATGATGCCACAATAGAAAGACTTGCACATGATATAGCAGTTAGGATTGAAAATGAATTACAGTATCCAGGTGTTCTAAAAGTTGTTGTTATTAGGGAAAAACGATCGGTGTCTTACGCAAAATAAGGCATAACTTGGAGGCTATCATGAGTGTTCTTGTAAGTAGCTTGGCTTTTGCTGTAGCAACACTGCTCTCAAGGCTTCTAGGGCTTGTCAGAGATATGCTCATGGCATCGAAATTCGGCACTTCCTGGCAAGCTGATGCGTATTTTGTTGCTATACTTTTCCCGTTTTTTTTGAGAAGGGTTTTTGGCGAAGGTGCTATGACCTCTGCTTTCATACCTTTGTATTCCGAATCAAAAGATAAAGACGAATTTCTTTCCTCTGTACTAACAAGTTTTACAATTGTTTTGTTGATTATCGTGCTAATTGTTTTCATTTTTCCTGACATTGTAATTTTTTTATTCAGTTCAGGAGCAGCACCAAAGACTAAAGAACTGATACGCACACTTGTACGCATAACAGCTCCATCTATTCTATTCATCTTTTGGTGGGCGATAACATATTCAATTGAAAACACAAGGGGTAAGTTTTTTTATCCAGCGTTAACACCGATAATTCCAAACATTGTATTAATAATATTCTTAATAATGCCAGGTGTTAACATCTACAGCCCCACATGGGGATTCTTAATTGGTGAACTTGCAGCGTTTCTTGCTCTTGCATATCCATTGAAAAGGCATAAATTGAGCTTAACATTCAGACACACGAAAGAATTTCTAAAATATTTTTGGCCAAGTTTCTTAGCCATGTCTGTTTCACAGATAAATAGTATAGTTGATACGAATGTTGTTTCTTATTACAGTCAAGGACAAGGTGGAGGAGTCTCATATCTTCAATACGCTTCGAGATTTTACATGCTGCCCTACGGATTGTTTGGAGTTGCCGTAGCAACAGTTATACTTTCCACAATTGCTAACGACAGAGAAAATTACGTAGTTCATTTAAGGAAAGGTATAACGTCAACTATATTTTTTACTGTTCCAGCAGCAGTTGGACTTGTAGTTTTGGCAAAGCCTATTATCAGATTATTTTACGAATACGGTCAGTTTACTTCAAAAGATACGCAAATGACTGCTTACGTTTTAATCGCATACGTTGTTGGTTTACCTTTTTACGGGATCTACTCAACTATGGCAAGGGCAAGACATGCGGTTAAAGATATGAAAACCCCGTTGAAAGCAACAGTTATAGTGGCTTTGGTGAATGTAATACTTGATTTAATCGTTGGTCTTAAATTTGGTCCTATTGGTGTATCCTTTGCGACAAGTATCGCAGGTATAGTTGGATTTGGTTACCTCTATTTCAAAGAGAAAAATAAAAAACTATTCGAGTTTGAAGATTTGTACATAATCATCTCTTCAGTACTCATGGGAATAGCAACCTATTATTTCTCCACCATTTCAAGCAGGAGGGTATGGGCAATAGTTTCTACGCTATTTGGAGGAGCAATTTACATTTTAATTTCAGCATTTTTTTTCAGAGAAAAGTTGAAGGAATTTCTCAAAAGAAGATTATGACTTAAAAAAGGAGAGCGATGAGATGATAGGTGAAGAGATAGAAGTACTTTACGAAGTTGATAGTACAAATGAATTTTTGAAAAAAAACTACAAATCTTTTCATGATGGGGCGGTAGTTGTTGCTATAAAACAAACAGCGGGAAAAGGACGTATGGGTCGAAGTTGGTACTCTCCTGAGGGTGGTTTATGGTATTCAGTGTTGTTTAAACCTAAGATACACTTAAATTTACATGTTTACACCAAAATATTCTCTATAGCTATAGTAGAAGTACTTAGGAAAATAAGGGTAAAAGCCTATATAAAATGGCCTAACGATATTTACTACAATGGAAAAAAATTATGTGGCATACTCTCAGAGTCTGTTTTGTCCAATAATAGAGTTATTGCCATTGTCGTAGGAATTGGAATGAATGTAAACAACGACATTCCAGAAGAATTAAAAGACATCGCGATAACCTTAAAAGATATATTAAAAAAGAAAGTTAAAATTACTTACCTTTTGGATGAAATCAATAAACATGCTTGGAATTTATTAATAAGCTACAGAAACGAGACAGAAAATATAACAAAGCTTTGGAAAAAATACCTTACACCAAACGAAGGAGACAAAATAAAAATAAAAAATGATAGTGAAATAGTTGAAGGAGTAGTTATAAAAATCTCTGACGATACATTGTATGTAGATGTAGGAGGTAGAGTAATTGGTGTACAAAGTGTTCAAAAGATTGTTGGTTAATATACTCATTGCGAATATTTTATTTTTTCACACCATTTTGTTTTCTCAGGATATATATGAATTAATTAATTTTAAAGCACCTCAAGGAAGTTTTGTCGGTATCTACTTTCAAGACGTGGAAAATGGCACAGTGCTGTTTAAACAAAATGAGCATAATCTATTTGTTCCCGCTTCGTTGACAAAGATTTTTACAACACTGGCAGCTTATGAAATTCTTGGACCTGATTTTAGATACACCACAACTGTTTACATTCCAAACGGGAATAATGGAAACGTATCTTCCGTATTGAAAGGTGACATTGTTATAAAAAGCAATGGTGATCCATCGATGAGTATAGACATATTAAAAAATAACCTCAAAAAGTTTGTAACCGAAGGAGTAAAAGAAATACAAGGTGATGTGATCATAGACAATTCATTTTTTTCTGACGAAAGATGGGGAATAGGTTGGGAATGGGACTACAAAAATCCAAGTATAGATGCGCTCGTACTAAAAGAATATTCTAACTTATTTGATCCAAGAGATAAGAACACAGTAGCACTTAACTACGCAGCAAACGTAATAAAAATATTGCAAAGCTATGGGATCAAAGTTTCTGGAAGCGGAAAAGTCGGTAAACTTCCAATGGGTTACCGTGAATTCATAGTCGTTAAATCTGCACCACTGAAAAATCTTATAGAAGTAGCTAATAAATTGAGTAGTAATTCTTATGCTGAGCAAATATTTAGAACCTTGGGATTACGTGTCTATAATCTTGGTAGTATAGCTAACTCATCGAAGGTTGTAAATGATTTCTACAAAAAACTTTTTGGGGAATACTATCATTTTAAACTGACTGATGGTTGCGGACTTTCTACGTACAATGTAGTAACACCATACATGGTAACTTCAACAATAGTATATGCTTACCGAAATCATGGTGGATTAGATGGGTATATCTCCACATTCTCGATATCTGGAAAAGATGGAACTTTACAAAATAGATTGAGAGATATCACTGTCTATGGTAAAACAGGAACACTTCAACGAGTATCAAACATCGCTGGTGTTATGATAACAAAAACCGGCAGAAAAGTAGCATTTTGTATTATGGTAAATAATTTCGTGGTACCAACTTATACTGTTATGGCTTATCAAGATGAGATACTGAGGTTTGTGTGGAACAATTATTAAACCATTACCGATGGGTATTTATCAAATAAACTATTCTTTGATTTTTTCAAGATCTTTCGGATAAGGTTCTAAAAAGGTTTGAATCAGTATGTATTCCACATTATATCTTAAAGCCCAAGATTTTATAATCGAAACTAAAGTTTGTAAATTAACGATCTTGTTCTTATAATCTTCTATCAACTCCATAAAAAAGGATTTTTCGTGATCCGTTATTTTTTCCTTAAAATATCCATAGATATGTAGCAGCGTATTTATAACCTTAGAAGACTTAAAAGGCGTTCTTAGAGTTTTAATTAGTAATGCTTTGTATTCCTCAAGCAAAGCATTGCTGAATCTTTTTTGTGCAACTAATTTTCCCATTTCTCTCATAATTTTCTCGTTTTTTGTGAACAATAGAAATTTGTTTTTTGAGTGAAATTCTATTAACTGCCTTTTAGTTCTAACTTCTCTAAAACCTGCAAGTGTAAAAATAAATGTTAGGAACTCAAATCTTATCTTATCATTTGTCAACCTCATCTCACTTTCAATTGCTAAATCATTTAGCTGATCAATCATAGTTTTTGCAAAAAGTCCCGCGGTTTTTGATATAATCCTACCATTAGGTCCGTAAAGCTTTGCATCGTTCAATCCGCATGATGGAGATTTTGCCTTTAATATCATTCCATCGATCTTTTCATTTTTAATCCTCATAGCAAAATTCTTGGAAAAATATATCATTTTTTCTGTTAAATCCACACTTTGAGATTTGTTCATCAAATGGTATTGTCCGTTTATAAGAAATACATTAATAGGTTCACGAGGTATAGGTAAACCTATCTCAACCTCTGGGCATATCCTTATAATATCACAGTACTTTTCGAGTTCCTTAACAATATCGCTTGAAATCATTCCCCCATCGTAACGTGTATGCTCAAAAAAGCATCTACTGACAACTAACTTTGGCTTTGCAAACTCCATAAATTCCCTCCTTGTTTGGAAAGTAACAGTTCATATACATTCTTGATTATATCATAAACATTATGTGATATAATATAAATTTGAGCTTAGTAAAGAAATTTTGACAATCAAAATTTACACAACTTTGTTATAGGTTATGATAAAGTCTATTGACTTCGGATGCTGTATAAAAGAAAAGCTTTAATTTTTCCAATAAATTTGAATTATTCAGTAAAAAGAAGGTGATAAAATGAATTTTGAAAGTGAGAAAAAATATTTGAGTTTAATTGTCAACATAGGGAAAGAGCTATTGAAAGTTCAGTCCGCAAGTGAGGTTCAGAACATACTTAAAACCCTTATTTCCTTCCTACCCTTAACATCCGATGAAGAGTTTTCTGTGTGGTACAAAAATGTGTTACTTTACTCAACAAAAGCATTTGAAGACCTGCCATTAGAAAATTTGCAAAATCTTTCGTTTATCGAAAGTGTTAGACTTGACAACATAATTTTATACCATAAAAACTTATCTCATAATACAAAAGAATTATTGTATGCACTACTACCAAGTTTTAGTCTTGCCATGGGAAATATCGAATTACGCGAGAAATTGAATCAAACCATAGAGGAGTTAAAGAAATTGGATGAATACAGAATAAACTTTGTACGTTCCATATCCCATGAGTTGAAAACACCTCTCAGCATTATACTTGGGAATGCACAGCTGATTAAGATGAATGTTTTCGGAGATGCGACTCATTTGAAAGAACCTGTTCAAGCTATTGAAGATGCTGCAAAACAGTCGGGAGAGCTTATAAATAATTTACTTGAACTTTCAAGGGTAGAAACGGGAAGGGTAATCGTAAAATCTGAATTGATCCATGTAAAAAGCTTTGAGAAATTAATAAATCAGTACAAATTTTTAGCAAATGGCAAGGGGCTGCAATTTGATTTCCAATTCTCTGGCGCCGAGACGTTCTCGTGTGATTACAAAATAATAACTACTATTATTTCTAATCTTTTGAGTAATGCAATAAAGTATACCGACACTGGTTTTGTTCGTGGAGAGTTAAACGTATTAAGCAACTCGGTAGTTATAAGAATATCAGATAGTGGTAAAGGTATTTCGCAAGAACAGATGAAACACATCTTCGATCCTTTCTTTGGTGAAAGGACTACACTAAGTACCGGTTTAGGATTGGCGATAGTTAAGAAATTTGTTGACTTTTTGAATGGTAAGTTTCATGTTGAGAGTAATTTAGGGAAAGGAACAACTTTTGAGGTTATTATACCAAGACTACTTAGACCAACAATAATCGAAAGAAAAGAACACATACAAGTTTTACTGGTTCATCCAGACAAAAATCTTGAGAAAATTATTAGGCGTTCTGTTGAAGAAAATAACCTGAAAGTGGCTCGAAATGGTGCAGAAGCTTACGCTTTAGCTCTTGAGCATACTCCTGATGTTGTAGTAACATCCCTAGGTTTGCCGGATGTAAGTGGGGACGAATTAATACTTATGCTTAAAAAAGAACCTACGTTAGCCAATACAAAATTTTTTGTTTACACTGGTGGACGAAGCCAATTAAGAAATGTTGAAGAATTTGACGTAGTAAAAGATACGTTTAAGTTGTTGTTCAAGCTTTCCTCTATATTTGGCAAAGACATCACACTTTTGACCACAAAAAAGGCATATGAAATAATTTCAAACTCTAAGGACAAATTACAACAGTTCTGTGGAAATTCAAAATGTAGTTTAGTTCTACTTGACGAACCTTTTAAAATACCCCAGAGCGAAATGATAGTAGTTACAGTGGCTCACGATGAAATCGATGAAATCGAACAAATTATAAGCAAGGTACTTATGATATCAAACAATATTATAGTGGCAGCCATCGTGAACGAAAGGGGTGATTTTGATTGGTACGAGTAATGATTGTTGAAGATGAAATAGAAATAAGAGAATTACTTACTAGAATGTTAAAATACGAAGGCTACCAAGTTGTAAGTGCGGAAGATGGTAGAGAGGCTTTAGATATATTGGAAAAAGAAAAGGATATAGATATAATATTGATGGATATAAACATGCCTCGAGTTGATGGAATCACTGCCACAAAAATGATACGTGTTATGGGATATCCTGCCGTAGTAGTAATTTTGACAGCCTATGGTGACGAAAAAATTATGGAAGAAGCGGCAAATGCCGGGGCTGATGATTTTATTACGAAACCGATTGATTTGTTACTTCTTTCAGCAAGACTTAAGTTTTTAAAAAGGAATCTACCATTTCACAAACTTAGGTTGAGTCTTACCATACAAACTTTTTCCCAGCTTTCAATGCAACTTGATGAAATTGAAAAATTAATAGAAGAAAACAATCAATTAACATTCGAACTTGTGGAAACACTTTATAGAATTGTCGAGTTTAGAGATTACGAAACACATGAACATACACTTCGCGTTGGATGGATAAGTGGTAGATTGGCCGAAGAATTAGGGTTCCAGCCCTCGGAAGTAACAATGATACAGTTTGCAGCACCACTTCACGACATTGGTAAAATAGCTATAAATGATTCAATCCTTCTAAAACCAAGTAAACTAACACCTGATGAATTCGAGATTGTGAAAAAACACACTGTAATTGGATATGAGATACTTAAAACAAGTTCATCTTCTATACTTAATTATGCGGCAAATATTGCTCTTTACCATCATGAAAAGTGGGATGGAACAGGTTATCCAAATGGATTAAGAGGTGAAGAAATCCCTTTGCCTGCTGCTATAGTTTCCGTTACTGACAGTTTAGATGCAATCGTTTCGAAAAGACCTTATAAAGAACCAAAACTCTAAATGAAGCATTCAATGAAATAGAAAACTTAAGAGGTTTATGGTATAACCCACTTGTAGTGGATACATTGCTAAAAATGAGAGACGAAGTTAGATGCTATTACTTAAAAAGCTGCAAAATTTTATAACTTTTTCATGATTGAATAAATCTTTTATTCAAATATTCAAAGGAGGTATGGCTTGATGGAGAAAAAAGAACTTGTTCTAAAAGTATTAATAGAAAGCAAAGATCCTCTTAGACCAGGTGACATAGCAGAAAAAAGTGGTCTCTCAAAAGAAGATGTAGAAAAAATATTGAAGGAATTGAAAAAGGAAGGCAAGATAGATTCTCCAAAAAGATGTTTTTATCAAATAAAAAAATAAAAATTTTTGCTTGTATAAAAAGACACGCTTGGAAGTGACGACATGAACAAATTAAACATCATAATTTTGATGATGTATGTTGTTTTGTTTTCTTTATATATTATTGCAACACCATTTTTTGAGCATGATGGCTTTGTTGTTTTATTGACCGATTTGCACATTCCATATGCTTCTAAAACAGTTCAAAATATTTTGAAAATTGTTACGGATTTAAAACCTTTGCATGTTTTTTTGCTTGGTGATTTAACCGAAATGGGTAGGGAAGGTGAATTTGAGAAATTAGAAAATTATTTAAAGTTACTGTCTGACTCTGAGATTCCGTACAACATTCTTCTTGGCAATCACGATGTAAGATGGGCTTACAAAATTTGGAAGACAAAAAGCATTGAGGACGGACTTTATGAAAATTTCAAAGTGGATATACAAGATATTTCTTTTATAGGAATAGACACCTCGCTGTATTTTCAACAATTTGGACACATTGGCGAACCGCAAATTCGTTGGATAAAAAAGCAATTGGAAGATTGCAAAAAGCAATCAAGAACAGTTATTTTTTTATCGCACCATCCTTTTGGCGGACCATCAAACTATACGGATGATGGATGGAAATTAATGAATTTATTAGATGAAAACGTTCTTTTGGTGTTCTTTGGACATCTCCACAGTTATAAAAGCTATGGAGGCTATAAATCAGCTTGGTTCCAAAGCTTAGGTGCTGCGAAAGATGGATGGCTAACGATTTTGAGTTGGGATAAAAACCAGTTCTACATATGGAAATTAGCGGTAAACAAGGATAATATTGATCGCTATAATTTTGAGTTAGTAAAATCAATATCTAAGAATTCAAAAAATCAACAATATAATTCTGTTAAATTACCCGAATTACCTAAGCTTTCTCAATTGTTTGATGAATTACTTTCGTATAAAATGGAAAATAGTATCTTATCTCAACCAGTGTTTTTTGATAATATGATTTATGTGGTAGATTATTCCGGTAATGTTATCTGTATTGATTCAAATGGCAAGTTAGTTTGGAAATTAAAACTCTCGTGCCCAGTTGTTTCAAACGTAGAAGTTTACAAAAATACAATATTGGTAGGTGATCTTGAAGGTAAAATTTACTTGATAGATTCAAAATCTGGGAAAATTACCCGCATTGCGAATTTAGATGGTCCAATATTTGCGATGAAGGTAGGAATGAGATCCCTGGCAGTCGGTTGTGGAAAAACACTTCATATAATCAAATTACCAAACTTATCTATCACAATTACTCATGATTTAGGTGGTCTTGTCCAGGCACCGGCGATGTACAAAGATGGCTTATTTTTTCAAACATCTTGGGGAGGAGACATAACTGTAGTAAACGAAAATGGTGAACTGATCCTAAAAATTTCAACAGGCTTGAACTATACAACAGCTGGTGCTTCAACGCCGCAAATATTCAATGAATTGTTGCTTGTAACCAATCCTTCTGGTACATTGCAAGCGTTTGACTACATCAGTGGTAGCAAAAAGTGGGAATTGAAAGGCTTAAAAGTAGGATATTCTTCCGTGGGTAAAATAAATCAGTTAGCTGTGGCATCTTCCATAGATGGTACTATTTACATCTTAGATCCCAAAGCTCCACAAATTCATGTAAAAATACCTGTAAAGTCACCTATTTATGGCTCGGTTGCCCAGAAATTGTCGAATGATAAATTTGTTATTGGAACCACAAGTGGAGAGTTAGTGGTAGTTTCTTTAAATGGTAGAATTGAACAAAAAGTGCAAATACATCCATCTTACATCCTTTTAAATCCAATAATTTTGGATAACAAAGTCTTTCTTGCCTTTACCGATGGAACATTGAAAATGATAAAGATTCCAAACTAAAAAAGAAATCCTGCTTTTGAGCAGGATTTCTTTTGGTTTTGAAACTAAAGTTTAAACTTTGAACTTATCAAGTGAGACTTTTAAATTATTGAAAGCATTTATCGTTTCTTTTAGTTTTTCAGACAAAACATCTAATTGTCTACTTACATTTTCCATTACTTCTGAGATTTCCTCGCCTTGACTTGATATTTTGGAGACATTTACCACAATTTCATTCGCACCACTTCTCATTTCCTCAGCAGATGCATTCTGTTCTTCACTATGAGCGGCTAATGTATCTATGGCATTTGAAATATCTAAAATTGCTTTTTGTAGATATTCGAAGGTATCAAACAATGTTTTATATCCACTTTCTGTTGAAATGATACCATTTCTCAAATTTTCGATCTGCTTGCTCAAAACTCTAGAAAATTGTTCTACTGCTTTGACTGTAGATGTAATTGTATCTGTTGAACGCTTTGTTTCTTCTGAAAGTTTTCTTATTTCATCTGCCACAACTGCAAAGCCTCTACCAGCTTCACCAGCCCTTGCAGCTTCAATTGCAGCATTAAGTGCGAGCAGGTTAGTTTGCTCTGCAATAGAACGGACAGTTTCCACTATGTTACCGATGTTTTTGGTTGCTTCTGTTAATTCCGCTATTCCCTTTTCCAATACCTCATATTCTTTGACAAATCCAGAGGTTGTTTCTTCAACCCTCTTGAGCTGCTCAATACTCGCTTTAGATTTTTCATCAAGTTCATCTGAAAGTCTTTGAACTTTTACAGCTAAATCTGCAAGTGAATGAGATTGCTCTGATAGTTGTTCTATATTTGCTGTTATCTCTTGCATAGAACTTGTAATACGTTCAATACTAGATTGCTGTGTTTGTACAGCGTTAATCGTTTTATTTGCAGTTTTTTCAAAGTTGTTGAAATTTGACGTCAACACAGAAAGAACTTCAACAGAAGAATTTGAAATCTGAATGGTCTCTCTTATAACATTTCCGACACCGCCAACAGCTTGATTTAGCTTAGCTGAGATGTACCTAAATTCATCTGCAGAGTTGATATTTACACTTTCCGTTAAATTTCCATTTGAAACAAGTGAGAGAACTTCTATAATCTTTGGCATGCCACTTAATATGCGTCTTGACAAAAATATAATAAAAAACGCCAATATAATGTTAAGTCCAACGTTGGTAATAACAAAGTTCCTTTGAAGTTCAGATGGTAATTCCATCTTCAAAAGTAAGTACTTCAAAAGTAAGGGACCAATCCACATTGAAATTGAAAGGATACCAAGTACAAGTTTCAGAGAGATTGGCACCATTACCTTTGTATATCTATCATCAGATATTTCTTTTAACAACTTTGATTTGGAATAGATAAAGACAAATGTTGCCAAGATATTAACATTTATTGCAAGTGCCCCTGAAAGCCTTAAAATTAAAGTTTCCTCTGGCAAAGGTTGGATGAATTTTGCAAATATACCTACAAAAGTTGCCGAAACAAAATTCATTAAGAAGAGCACTACTGAGAGCACAGTAGGAATATTATAATTTCCATTAATAAGTGCTTTTTGTGCAAGAAAACGTGAAAGAAAAATAGTAAAAACACCTATGGTAGCTGCCATAATTCCATACCCAAGCAAAATAACCCAGACAGGATAATCTCTTAAACCGGCAAAGCCGTAATAAGATAAAAGTAGCGCTGGAGGATCAACCAGAAAGATGATCGATAACAAAGACTTAAGAACATCCTTTTTAAAATTATCGATCAATTCCTTTGTTAAGTTCTCCGATAAGTTCACAACAATCCCTCCTGTAGAAAAATCAAGATAAAATTAAACCATTTCGAATATAGTTTTTTTCAATATTTACATATTTGATTTTATGACATTTGTGATTTTTTTTACTGCAATTTGTGTAAAATATTAGTGACTTTATGTAATTTTTAAGCAACAAGATAACAACATACGTTGATGTGTTAAAAAATTTTCTTTGACAAAAGCATAGTGTGAAAAGATTGACAACAAATAAAGATTTGTTATAATATTATTTAGCAAATGATAGTTGAGTTTGCTAATAAGTCTGCTAAGAAATGGTTTGATTTGAGAATAATTATTGGTAAGGGGTGAAGTATATGGAAATTACGGAACGCCAAAAAAAGATATTGTACTGCATAGTGCAAGAATACATAAACACAAAAACCCCTGTTAGTTCAAAGAGAGTACTTGAAAATGCGACTATAGAACGTTCAGGTGCTACTATTAGAAATGATATGAACAGACTGATGAAATTTGGATACATTTTCCAACCACATACCTCTGCTGGTAGAGTTCCAACAGATAAAGGATTAAGATTTTATGTAAACGAATTGAAAAAGATAAGGGAAGAAATAAAATCTAAAAGCACATACGTTGAAACAGCGGCTAATTTTCCAATAGGTGATATGGAAAAAGTGCTAACTGGAGCTGCCAGGTTGTTGAGTTCATCAACAAAAGGAATGGTTGTAATCGAAAAGCCCAGTCCTTTGAACCTACAAATTAGAAGAATTGTAGTTACTCCTGTAAGCAAGAATTTTTCGATTGCGAATATAATCACCTCACTTGGGTTGAGTTCATCAATGCCGCTACAGCACGGAGAAATCACGGATATACAACAAATTGAGGAGTTGCTAAATAAAATTATGAGTGGCTTGACACTGAATGAATTTAAGGTTCGGCTTCGTGAGATAATGTTTAGAGTTAACAATTTCAAGGAAATTGATTTTTCAACAACAGACAAAAGTTTTCTGGAAATTACCGAACGACTTTCGATGGAGACTTACGAGGATTACATAACAGATGGACTTTACAACTTACTTTCAAATGACAGGATGAATCTTAAGAAACTACAAAATGTTCTTGGATATGTAACAGGTGAAACATTTTACAAGGATGTTTTTGAGCTAAAAAGTGATATATACGTTGGAAAGGAACATGGTTTAAGATTTCTGGATGATTTTTCGGTCATGTTGGGAGATTTTTATGTAGAAAAAAAGATTATAGGTAGGGTGGCTCTGATATTTGACAAATTTGGAAAATATGATCAAATAATTGATAGTTTTGAATACATGTTAAACAGACTGACCGAATATTTCACAGTTGTTTCAAGGAATATTTAACGTCTTGATGGTGATTTCATTAATTTTTGAAAAGGAGGATTTAGTATGGACATTGAAAGAGAAAGAAAAGAACAAGCGATAAACAATGAAAACAAACTTTTAGAAGAAAGGGAAGATAATGAAAATACAATTACTCAGCAAGAAGAAGCAAATCAGTATGAAGAGGAGAATAAAAAGTTAAGGGAGCGTATAGTAGAACTGGAGAACCAGCTAAGAGAGATCCAAAATGCTGCCAGGATTATAAAGGCTATGTACGAAAATTACAAAATGGATAGTGAGAGACAATTAAAAGAAGTTTCAAAAAACACAGCTTTGAGAATACTTAAGATGTTAATTCCGATAATTGATGATCTTAAAAGGGCGTTCAATTATTTTGAAAAATCTAAAGACCTTGAGGAGTTTTACAATGGTACTAGGAAGATATTTGAAAAATTTGTAAAATTGCTCGAAAATGAAGGATTGAGGTCTATAGACACGAATGGAAAATTTGATCCTTTCACCCATGAAGCAATGGAGAGAGAAGAGAGGGAAGATGTGGAGGAATATACAATATTAGAAGTCATAGAAGAAGGTTATGTGTACAACGGTCAAGTTATAAAACCAGCTAAAGTTAAGGTTGCAGTAAAACCAAGAAAATCAGAGCCAAATGAACCAAAAGAAGAGCAAGAATAATCGAGACCAGTGTTCGTAAGTTTTTTGATGAGAGTTGAGGTGATTTAAATGGCAAGAAAAGATTATTATGAAATTCTCGGAGTGCCACATAATGCAAGCGATGAAGAGATAAAGACAGCTTACAAAAAGCTTATAAAAGAATGGCATCCTGATAAACATCCAGAAGATAAAAAAAGAATTGCAGAGCAAAAGTTTAAGGAAATACAGGAGGCATATGAGGTTTTATCTGACCCTCAAAAGCGTGCAATGTATGACAAATTTGGATACGTTGGTGAGGGTACTCCATATACATACGAGCAAAATAGCACTGGCTTTGGCTTTGAGGATATATTCAGAGATTTTTTAAATGATGATATTTTCAATATATTTTTCGGTGGTCAGAGAACACAATCAACGTCACAAAGAAGTGCAAGAAAGGTCCCAAAACGTGGCGAAGATGTTAATTTGGATGTTACAATTAATGAAAAGGATGTCTTTACTGGGAGGGAGATCTCCGTTGAATACGACGTGTACACAGAATGCGAAAATTGTCACGGTGAGGGAGTGGAACCAGGTAGCAGATGGGTTACATGCTCCAAATGTCATGGTACAGGTGTTGTGAGAGAAGAAAGACGTACACCATTTGGTGTATTCATCAATCAATACACTTGCGATGTATGCGGTGGTCGCGGCAGTGTACCCGGAGAAATATGTCATGTTTGCAGAGGTAACGGTAGAATACGTAAACGGATAACAACAACTGTTAATATTCCGGCAGGGGTTGAAAACGGTGCTGTTTTACGCATTCCAAGAAAAGGAAACGCAGGAATTAACGGTGGAGAGTATGGTGATTTATATATCCATGTAAATGTTAGAAAAACATATGACTATGTACGAGATGGTGATGATATAATTATTGATGTACCAGTCGAATATGTGACAGCAATATTGGGTGGAAATGTTACAGTCAACTTACCAAGTGGTGAAATAGTGGATGTGGAAATTCCAGCAGGTACACAGCCTAACGAAAAACTAATTGTTCGTGGGAAAGGATTCCCAAATATGAAAACAGGAAAAAGAGGAAACTTTATTGCAAATATCATTGTAAGAATTCCAAAACGAGTGTCACATAAGGAAAGAGAGTTACTGAAAGAAATAGCAAAAGAAAGAGGTGCAAGAATTTGAGAATTGATAGTAGGAAGCTGAAGAAAAACAAATCAAAATTGCCGAAAAAAACTGTGATAATACTTCTTTCTTTGTTACTAATCAATCTAACATGGCTTAGTATATACTTGTTTTTTATCAGGCCACAGCAGTTGTTTGCAAACTCAGAGAACAACAAAGGAAAATTTTTCAAAAGTGAAATTTCATTACTGTACGGTTATGAAACAAGGTTTAACAGAGTGATTAAAGATGAGAATCAAATATTAGCTGTTGGAAGTTTTCTGAAAAACTCTTCTGAAAAGTATCAGATTGTTATTGTTTCGCTTGACAATGATGGAAAAGAAAAATGGAGAAGAGAATTCGGAGGTAGTGGCGATGAATGGGGATTTGATATTTTAAAAAATGGGGACAATTATCTAGTACTCGGTGTAACATCATCCAAGGAATTTGGTGTGAAAGGTAGATATGATGTGTTGCTTGTGCTTATAGATTCAAGGGGAAACATACTTTGGAATAGAGTATATGGAGGTCCAGATTGGGACAGAGCCTATAAGATCTTAAAAGTAAAAGGTGGTTATGTTTTTGTTGGTGATAATTACATGAAAGGTGGAGATGTGTTTGAAAACTTTGGTGGACATGATTATTGGATAGTAAAAGTGAACGAGATGGGAGATTTGATCTGGAGCAAAAGTTTTGGCGGAACAAGATGGGACAGAGCCTACAGCGCTGATTATGATCCAGAAAACGATATCATAGTAGTAACTGGTTTTTCAAATTCCTTTACAGACGGTATCAGATATGATGGTTATACAATAGCATATGATTCAGAGGGACAGAAACTTTGGGAATGTGCATTCTTAAATTTGAGTAGTATATTTCCGTTGGATATATGTATTTCAAAAAGTGGAATTTTTGTTGGCGGTTATATTTATGAAAATGGTAAAGAAAAATCGTTTGTTGCAAAAATATCAAAACTTGGTAGTGTTGATTACATAAAGACATTTTCTGAAAATACAAGGATTAATTCTCTAAAAGTAATTCAAGATGATGAAGAAAAAATAGCAATCGTATTCTCCGGTTACAAAGATACTGGAACCAAACAACTATGGCATGGTCAGTTAATTCTTCCTTCTGGTTTGGAAAATTCACAGCCAGTACTTATAGAATACCCTATACAATCTTCGTATGGTTTGTTTCTTTCAACTTGTTTGGATGACGAATTTGTATTCCTGACAGGTACAAATTTGGTTAATGGAAGGATGGTTGGTTACATTCGTGCTTTTCCAAGGTAGATCAAAAAAAGATAGCTAAAGACCTATTGTATTTTTTAGACTTTCTTTGTAATTTCGACCAACGGGAATTATATCTCCATTTGTCATTTCGATTGCCATTCCCCCAAAGTAGTTCTTGATTATCTTTCTTATGTACTTTAAAGATATTATGTACGATTTATGAACACTAATGAGCTTGTCCTGTGGAAGTTTAGTTTCAATATCTTTCAATGCTTCTCTTGTTTTTAAAACCTCTTCTTTCAAAAATACGAATGTATATTTTTCCTCTGACTTTAGGTATATTATCTCATCAACATCAACCAAGTGAATTTCATTTGCAGTTTCGATATTTATTTTTTGTGGAGTTTTCACAGAAAGTTTTTTGAAAAGGTCTAAAAATTCCGAAGTTTGCTTTAACTGATTTTGCTCTTTTGCTTTTATAACTTTTTCTATTGCCATTTTTAGTCGCTCTTTCTTTATAGGTTTTAATATATAATCAATTGCATTCTCTTCAAAGGCTTTTACAGCATATTCTGAATAAGCAGTTGTAAAGATAACACATGGATTGTGAGATATCCTTCTTAATATCTCAAAACCATTTGCTTTGCCAAGATTTATGTCTAAGAAAATGATATCAGGCTTTAGCCGATCTATTAGCTCCACACTTTCTTCGATATCAGACGATATTCCAAGTACCGTAATTCCTTCATCTTTGAGCATTTTTTCAAGTGAAAGTGCAATGAGTTTCTCATCCTCGATTATTATACAAGTCATTTTGTTCACCCTTTCTATCAAAAGCTTGAACAATCTGATAGTTATTCTAAATATAACTTTACACAAGTTCCTTCATCTATTTTACTTATGTATTCCAGTTTTGACTTTTTCGAAAACAACTTTAATCTTTCTTCCACAATAGTTAATCCTGTTCCTTTTAAAATACGCTCAGCACCCTTACCATTATCTTTAACTTCTATAACAATTCCTTGGTTATTCAACGTCTCACATGAAATAGTTATTAATCCATCTCCTTCTATTTTTGAAACACCGTGAAGTATAGAATTTTCAATAATTGGCTGGAGAATTAAAGATGGTATCTGTTTACCCAAACATGCTTTGGAAACGATAATGTTGAAATCAAAATTATTGAACCTTTCTTTTTGAATGCTTAAATACTTACTTGCGAGTTCAAATTCCTCTTTTACACTCCAAACTTCAGGTGCGTCAATACTCATTCTTAGTAATTCAGTTATGTTTAACAAATAATTCTTCAGTTTGTCTTTACTTTCATCTAAATCAATCATGGAAATTGCGATTGCAATTGAGTTAAACAAAAAGTGTGGATTTAATTTTGATTTAAGAGATTCAAGTTTGAAGATTAGTTGTCTTTGTCTTAATTTCTCATTCTCAAAAAGTTGATTTTCAAGTTCCCTTTTTAATGTCAAGTAGGCGATCCCAAATGATACAACCAAGAAGCTTAATATTATCAATACTGTGTTTAAGAATAAAATCAATACATCTTGCGAATATTTTTCTATCCAAAACTTAAACAGGTTTATTAGTAAGTAAGCAACACTTAGAGCTGAAAATACAAGAGCAATAGTATATAAAATTTTTGCAGACTTCTTCCCGTTTTTTATATTTGAAAACCACATTCTGAACACATAATAAAATAAACCAATAGTGTTGAAAATTACAAATATAGAAAGCACAGAGATGAGATATACATTTGATGGAAGCAAGTACATAGAATAGGTTAAAGTAGTTAAAACAATAAGTTGAAGAAACAAAATCACTCTCACCTATTTCACCCTCTTTCGCATACTATTATATAATAGGCTGTTTTCTTGTTCCAAATATTTTTGGGCAGCTTTGCGCATAAAATTTAAAGAAAGAATTACAAAAACTTGCTTTGAGACTGACTGAACCTAAAGATCAAGGCAACCCAGGTTCCGAAGTTCTTAGCAGTGATAATTAGTTTGTAATCATCTCAAATAAAATTTTCTGGAGTTGATTGCAAATCTGTCAATCAGCTGTCTTCAAAAAGGTAACTTTTGCAAAAGCTCTAACTTGTAATTTTCAGATAAAAAACATGCACCCCTTTTAGGGTGCATGTTATGTTCGCAAAACTATTGAGCTTATTAAACTATTTAATTCTGTGCTTTTCAAAGAAATTTTTTATAATTTTGTCTGCATCTCTTACTTTGTTGTTTTCCATTAAAGTTAATCGTATTAATTCCTTTAGCAGTGCTGTCCTATTTTTCGATGTCACTTGTCCTCCAGAGACTATAATAGTTCCTTCTATTGTAATTGCTCCAACATCTGCTTTAATCTTGGCAAGAGAGTAAAATTCTGAATCAGAAGATGTAAAATTCAGTTTAATTTTTCTTGGCATTTTGAGCTTGTATTCTTTTAGGAAAAGTTCATATGTTGCACCAATCCAACTATCGATTTCATATATAGCACCTACGCTAGTAACTTCCTTTTTCTTCGCCGCAAATACTGTGGTATTGGTCAATGAATATACAAGCAGCACTACCAAAAGCATAGTTATTATTCTCTTCATGTTATCACCTCCTAAAAAATATTTGAAAATGTATTTTTTGAATAAAAAACAGGTACATATAAGTTTCAGTTTTTTATTAGTTTACCAAGATATTAGATCCTTTATTAAACTTAAAATTTTTCTATTCTTCTCTTGTTTTTGCACTTATGTGTTCTATTTTGATTTTTATGATGCAAGTCTTGTCGATATTCTCATGAATTTCTTTTTGTATCTTATCCAAATTTTTTGAGTATTTGATAC
>JBCNVJ010000075.1:0-14025 GCA_039630255.1 Fervidobacterium sp.
GGTAGCTGATTATCTTAGGGGGTGAAAATTATGAAGGTTGCCATGGTTTCTTACGAAGTTTATCCATTTGCCAAAGTAGGTGGGCTAGCAGATGTTGTTGGGGCTCTTCCAAAGTATCTTGAGAAGCTTGGAATAAATGTCGACATCTATATGCCATTTCACAAAAAAGTTAAACAAAATGCGGAAAAGAATGGATGGATTATTGAAAAGATAGCTTGTAATGTTGATACGCCTGTTTTGAGAACAGATGAAAAATTTGATATTTATAAAACAAATCTACCTGGTTCTAAATCGGTAAATGTTTTCCTAATAGCAAACGAGTATTATTTCAGTGCTGATGAGGTTTACCAAGGTCCAGATCTTGCCGAACAAGCGATATATTTTTCTTGTTCGGTACTTGAAGCAATAAGGAAATTAGATTTTGGTTATGACGTAATTCATGTAAATGATTGGCAGACTGCTCTAATACCGGTCTACTTGAAGACCGTGTTCCGCGACGATCCTGCTTTTTTAAAGATGGCAAGCATTTTAACTATACACAATCTTGGCTATCAAGGACTATATGAGCCTGAGTATCTCAAATTTGCAGGATTACCAGACTATCTTTACAACATCGATGGGCTCGAATTTTATGGAAAGATCAATTTTCTAAAAGGTGGTATAATATTTGCCGATATTATTAGCACCGTGAGTCCGACGTACGCACATGAGATCCAGACAAAAGAATACGGTGAAAAACTCGATGGGGTTTTGAGGGTTAGATCTTCGGACCTATACGGTATACTAAATGGAATAGATTATGAAGAATATAATCCGGCAACTGACGAACGAATTTATGTTAAGTACGATTTGGAGAATATAAATAAGAAAAAAGAAAATAAAAAGATGCTTCAAAGAGAGCTTGGTTTACCTGAGAAAGATGTTCCATTGATAGGTATGATCAATAGACTTGTTGACCAAAAGGGACTCGATATCATGGCAGAGATTATGGATTATGTTTCTATGTTTGACTTGCAGTTTGTGTTGCTCGGTACAGGTGATGAAAAATACGAGCAGATGTTCAAAAAGTTAGGAAGCAAGTATCCAGAAAAATATTCTGTAAATCTAAAATTCGATATTGTGCTTGCACAAAAAATATACGCTGGAGCGGATATGTTCCTTATGCCATCGCGATACGAACCTTGTGGGCTTGGTCAAATGTACAGCTTAAGATACGGGACAATTCCAATTGTGAGATACACGGGAGGTTTGGTTGATACTGTAAAAGAGTATAAACCAGAAACAAAAGAAGGAAATGGATTTGGATTTGAAGGATTTGATTCTGCTCACTTACTAAAGGCTGTCGCAAAGGCACTGTATTTTTACAACAGTCCCGAGGATTGGAATCAGATTGTAACTAATGCAATGAAAACTGATCTGAGTTGGGAAAAATCAGCAAAAGAATATGTAAAACTTTATCAAAGAGCAAAATCAAAAGTTCATAAATGAAATGCTTTGATGTTGAGATAAATCACACAAGGAGGAACTGATATGCCCGAGTATAGAAAGGATCCTGTTGTAAAAAGGTGGGTTATTATCTCCACTGAGCGTGCAAAAAGACCACACGATTTTCAAGTTCAACCTGAAGAAGTAAAAGTAGCATTCTGTCCGTTCGATTATGGCAATGAACATACGACCCCTCCTGAAATTTTGGCATTTAGACCTGCTGATACGCAGCCGAATACGCCTGGATGGTGGGTTAGGGTTGTTTCGAATAAATTTCCTGCAGTAGATCCAGAATTACCAGTTGACAGGTACGGACACGGAATGTACGATGCGATGACTGGATTTGGTTATCACGAAGTAATAGTAGAAACACCCGATCATAATTCAACATTTGCACTTTATGACTATAGGCAAACAGAGGAAGTTGTTTGGGCATATTTGACGAGATACAGAGCTATGGTGCAAGATGAAAAAGTGAGGTATATACTCATATTCCGAAACCACGGAAAAGAAGGTGGTGCCTCGCTTGCTCATCCTCACAGTCAGATAATTGCAACACCTGTCATACCAAAGACAGTTCAAGAAGAGCTTGATGGTTCAAAGGACTATTATTCTTATAAAGAAAGATGTGTTTTTTGTGATATGATAAATCAAGAAAGGATTGAATCAAGAAGAATAGTTGAAGAAAACGAGCATTTTATTGCATTTGAGCCGTATGCTGCAAGGTTTCCGTTTGAAACATGGGTACTTCCAAAAAGGCATGTGCACGATTTTGGAAGTATCACAGAACCGGAAGTCAGATCTTTTGCTCAAATTATGAAAGATACACTTCATAAGATTCATGTGGTATTAAACAATCCGCCGTACAATTTCTTGATTCACACAGCACCGGTTGGCGAAGAAGGAAAACTTTACTATCATTGGCATGTTGAGATAATACCAAGACTCACAAGAGTTGCAGGGTTTGAATGGGGATCCGGATTTTATATCAATCCTGTACCGCCAGAAGATGCTGCTAAGTATTTAACGGAAAATTACAAAGAGATTCTCGAAAATCAACTATAAAAACTTTGAAAGGAGAATTCAAATGAATTTGAAGCTTCCAGAAGACCAGAAAATTAAAAGATTAAAAGAAGATGTTAAATATTTTGTAGCCGTGTTAAGTGGTAAGGGAGGAGTTGGGAAGACCACAATTTGTGTAAACTTAGCCACAGCACTTGCAGAGAGTGGGTACAACGTTGGAATACTTGACATAGATATTCACGGACCAGATATTGTTAGAATGCTGGGTGTTAATGCTAGCCCTTCTGTTGATGAGAATGAACGTTTGATTCCAGCCCATATATTCCCAAATTTGAAAGCACTTTCGATATCCATGCTCGTTGAGGAAGGCAAACCAATAATTTGGAGAGGACCCTTAAAACACTCAGCTATAAAGCAATTCTTAGGTGATACAGAATGGGGAAAACTTGATTTCATGATTTTTGATTTACCACCAGGAACAGGTGATGAAGCGTTAAGTCTCTTTCAAACGATTGGAAAAATAGACGGTGTACTTATTGTTACAACACCTCAAAAAGTAGCATTAGACGACGTCAGAAGAGCTATTACTTTTGTCCAAACAATGAATCAACCAATACTTGGTATTGTTGAAAACATGTCTTTTATGAGATGTAAAGAAGAAATCATCTACCCGTTTGGAAAAGGCGGAGCTGATAAGCTATCAGAAGAATACAATGTGCCTGTGCTTGGTAGAATCCCAATGGATCCAAGAGCGCTTGAACTTCTTGATGAGGGAAAGCCTATAACTATTTATTACAGAGAAAGCGAGATAGAACTCGCATTTAAACAGTTGGCGGAGAATGTGGCAAAAAGTGTTGAAAAAGTACAAAAGTGACTTTAAGGATGTGAAAAGGTGCGTATTGAGCCACCTTCCAACGATCCTAAGTTAAAGAGCGGTGCTATCAAAGGAAAAAGAACACATAAAAAGGAAGAAGTATCGCATAAAAAGGAAGCAACATTTTTTGGTATCCTTGAAGAAGCCGAAGAAGAAGCTATCAGAAAAACCATTGAAGAGATGGTTTCTGATGTAATCGAAGCTGGAAATGACTTTGTACGTTCCCCTACACCAGACAATCTTAAAAAATACAAAGAACGTATTAAAAATGTACTGAAATACATAGAGAAAAACCTATATAAGATATCTGGTAAATATGATTTCTCTCTTTCTCAACCAAGATTACACATTGTTGCAGAACAAATAGATGAAAAACTACTTCAAATTTCCTCTTTGCTTATGGAAGCTGAAAAAGATACGATAAAACTCGCACAAAAAGTTGGAGAAATAAATGGACTTTTGTTTGATCTTTATAGATAATCCGAACAATAACAAGGGGTGATCTTTTTGAAAGAATTTCTCTTAGGTGTTGTACAAGGATTAACAGAATTTCTACCTGTCTCAAGTTCTGGTCACCTTGGACTTTTTTCGAGACTTATGAACTTACCATCTGATTTGGCACTCTTTGCGTTTTTACATCTTGCTACTTTTTTGGTTGTCTTGATCTTCCTGTGGAATGATGTCTGGAGTATATTCTTAGGGTTAATTAGATTACAAAAAGATTCTTGGCAATTAGCATTTAAAATTATCGTCTCTTCTGTTCCAGCAGGTGTGATTGGATTGCTTTTTGAAAAAAAAGTCAATGAAGCATTGTCGTCTCAAAAGTTAATTGGTCTTTTCTTCATCATAACCGCCGTCACACTTTGGTATTCCGATAAATTCTCTGGAAAAAAGACAATGGAGACATTGAGTTATATAGATGCACTAACAATAGGACTTTTCCAAGCAGTAGCAATTTTACCAGGTGTATCAAGAAGTGGACTTACACTTGTGGGAGCATTAATTGTAGGTATGGCAAGAACCGACGCGTTTAAGTATTCCTTTTTAATGAGCTTACCAATAACCTTGGTTGCAGGACTTTTTGAGATGCGACATATTACGTTCACTCCATTGATCTTCTCTGGATTTGCAGGTGCGTTTTTCTCAGGTCTAATTGCGCTTGTTATAGTAAAAATGTTAACAATTTCTGCTCACTTAAAATATTTTTCTATTTACCTCATAATACCTATTCTTTTAAGTTTTTTCCTATAAATAGATTCAACTTAGTGAGCAATTATAGTTAAACCTTGCTTTCCCGGGATTTTCCCGGGATTTGTTCTTTCTCCGAAAATTATTTTATGATATTGTGGTATAATTATAAGTTGGAAGTAAATCATTTTTTAAGGGGTGATGTGCTTGAGAAATTCACAAATAACAGCTACATTAGTGTTTCTACTAATAGCACTCATTCCACATCTCAATTTTTCAGTGCAGTTTTTTTTCAACACAAAGGAGGGAACGGGAATATATGGAAAAATAGACGCAATCGAGTATACTATTGGATATCCGTATTCTGAAATAGGATTCGCAACCGATATGGGTAAAGATGGATATTTCAGAATAGGAATTTACAGTGGAGTTGACTTTTTAAGTAATTCTTATCAACTATCAGTAAAACCGACGCTTGATATAACCACATTTGAACTGAGCTTTCCACTAACAATGATCGTACGAAATGTAATAACGAACGAAGCAACAGAAGTTGGGAGAATGTGTATATCTATTCTGCCTTCATACACACTCCAAAATAAGTTTAAGGTAGAATTTGGTATACATTACTCAGCGTTGTATCTTTGGTACGATCCAGCTTTCGAAGTTGGTATCCCCACCGTAAAAACCGATCAATTACTCAGGACTAAAATTGATTTTAAACTAACTTATTTTAACGAATTTCTATCACTCTCAATTGGTTACAGTGCATTAATTAGATGGTTATCTTATAGGAGTACTTTTGTAACTGGCGACAACACAGTGTATTTTGATGGTCGATTTAAAATTCTTTTCTAAAGTTGATTCGATTGAAAGGTGGAGTATGTTTGAAAATCGACGATAAGATAGACAGTGCTTTGGGAAATCTGATCAAAAAGAACGCCTTTTACGCTTATTTGCTAATGGGATGCAAATTCAAAGAAGCTAATGTTAAAAATATTGCACTGACAATAACAAGAAATGGTGACCTTCTTTTCCTTTACAACCCAGTTAGTTTGTACCTTAAAAATTTATCAATTATTGAAGGACTCCTTTTGCATGAAATAATGCACGTTATCAATAGACATTACCTTATAAAACCAAAAGACAAAAGGGATATGATGATCTGGAATCTTGCAAAAGATGCGGCTATAAACCAGTTTATTCCAGAAATTGATGCTTTAAGCGTACCTTTGAATGTACTGATAGAAGAAGGACATGGAACAGATAACGATCTTATATTCGTAGGTCCTCCCGCAAATATGTTAAATAAAAGTGCTGAAGAATATTATGAATACATTTTAAACGAATTCATCAAAAAGGGGAACTTTGATGTTGAAGCTGTTGCGGAAAAGCTGCCGAATAATCATGCTTTTGAAAGTGATGTACCCATTGAAATGATTATTGAGATTACCCAAAAAAGGCTTGAAAAAGCGTTCAACCTATTTGGCAATGAGTTACCATCTGGGCTCAGACAAAATGTGAGCTTGAGCATATCGAATCCAATTATAAACTGGGAAACAGCGTTGAAAAAATTTGTTGGTTTATCTCAACGTGGTGATAAATATTCCACACCTTTGAAGCCAAACAGGAGATATGAGGATCAGCCTGGTTGGAAGTTTGTATACGAACCTAAACTTGTAGTTATTTTGGATACAAGTGGAAGCATAATTGAAGAGGAATTAAACTGTTTTATGAGTGAAATAGACTCAATTGCTAAGAATGGAATAAATTTCACGTTGATTCAAGTTGACAAGTCAGTGACTTTTGTAGGGGAATACCGATTTGGAGGTTGGAGAAACTTATAGATTTTCGGAGGAGGAGAAACAGATTTACAACCTGCAGTTGATATGGCTCAAACAAAATTCAGATGTGAGGGTATGGTAATTTTCACAGATGGATACGTTGATGTACCAAGAATACAACG
The DNA here is from genome assembly GCA_039630255.1 of Fervidobacterium sp. GTDB lineage: Bacteria > Thermotogota > Thermotogae > Thermotogales > Fervidobacteriaceae > Fervidobacterium. The sequence continues at coordinate 6,537 of JBCNVJ010000075.1, forward strand.
AAGGGTTCTGTTTGTACTAAGCAAAAAACATAACCCAGAATTTTATTTAGATGCCAAGAAAATCTATGGTAACGTATTTGTGTTAAGGTAAACAACTTATAACTAACGGAGGAATATGAATGGAAAGTACAACAGACAAAAAGCTTAATTACTTGCAAAACTTAAGAAAAAAAATAGACTACAATGAAGTATTAGAAACTTACAAACGTTATTGTTACTCTTCCTTAGGAAAAGAATACCTTGAGTCTTTGAATCCTTACAATTTAAACGTGCAGCAAGAACTGACTTATCTCTCAGAACTCACAGATTTTGTTAAAAACAACGGATTTCCAGATCCTGATGGATTTGCTGATGTGCGACCTTTATTACAAAAAGTTGAAAATGGACTTTTATTGGAAAGTACTGAGTTTTTGCAGATACTCAAATTTTTTGAAGGTATAAAACGAATTAAGCTCATGTTTAAAGAGCAGAGAAATTCTATTTTTCAACCTGGTATTTCCAATTTTGTATACAAATTAAACACTTACGAAGAAATTATAGAAAATATAAAAAAAGTCATAGATGAAAATGGAAACGTTAAAGATAATGCTTCTATTTTACTCAAAAAGATCAGAACAGAACATACGCAGTTAACAAAAGAATTAAGACACAAAGCAGAGCGTTTTATTTTGCACAATCAAAATTTCTTACAAGAATTGAGCTATACTATAAGAAACGACAGATATGTGTTCCCTGTTAAATCAACTGAGCGCAGTAAGATAAAGGGAATTGTACATGGTACGTCCTCTTCAGGTTCTACAGTTTACCTCGAACCTGAGGAATTTATTCAGTTGAACGACAAGGTAAAGATTTTAACTGAAGAAGAAGCAAAAGAAATTTCAAGAATCCTTAGAGAGTTAACAAGCAAATTGTTTGATAAATTATCAACGATAAAGAATGATATAGAAGTTCTTAAGCGATTGGATGGATTGGTTGCAAGAGTTAAGTATATCTTGGAAAAAGGTGCTTCTATAATATTCCCTGAGGCTAATTACCTTAAGCTTTCGAAAGCAATGCATCCGTTGATACCGGAAGATAAGGTTGTACCTATAGACGTTGAGCTACCATCAGACAAAGTAGGAATCGTTATTACAGGACCTAACACAGGTGGTAAAACTGTCTCTTTAAAAACCATAGCACTTTCGATATTGTTAGCAAGAAGTGGTTTCCCAGTACTGGTTGGTGAAAGCTCACGAATTCCGAACCTCGATGTTTATGTAGACATTGGAGACAGTCAAAATATATTAGAAAACTTGAGTACATTTTCCGGACATATAGTTAATATTGTCAAGGCTTTGGAACTTGCCGACGAAAATTCTTTGGTGCTTATAGACGAGTTAGGTTCAGGTACAGATCCTTATGAGGGTAGTGCTATAGCACTCGGAATAATAGGTGAGTTGATCTCCAGAAATATAAAATTCATAGTTACAACACACTTAACACCTGTAAAACTTTACTCAATGTCTCACGATAAGCTAATCAGTGCATCTATGGAATTCAATCCAGAAACTCTTTCACCTACATACAGAATACTTATGAACATCCCTGGTGCATCCCATGCATTTGAAATTGCAAGGAAATATGGACTCTCGGAAAGTATACTACAGGAAGCACAAAAGCATCTTGATGAAGAACACATAAAAATAGAACAGCTTATAAAAGATTTAAATAAACATGTTAGTGAACTTGAGATAAGAAAAAGAGAGCTTGAAAACACACTGAGAGAATATCAAAAGCAAAAACGTGATTTTGAAGAAAAGTATAAATTATTAAAACTTAAAAGGATAGAACAGTTTGATAAGGAACTTAGAGAAGTTTACAAAGATATTCAAAAAGCAAAGAGAGATTTACAGATATCACTTTTAAGCAAAAAATCTGAAAGCGAAGAGTTGATAAAAAAGCGCTTGAAAGAGATGGAAAGCGAGGTTAAACAACTTGAAAAAATCCAGGAGAAAGTCGAAAAAGTAATTTACGAAGCTAAAGTGCCACAAGAAAGTCGTTCAATTTCCTTAGGTGATCATGTTAAATTGATTGAAGGAAATACAGTTGGAAAGGTTATTGAAATAAAAACAAAAGGTTATTTAGTTGACTTTAACGGTATAAAGATAGAAGTAAAACCAGAAAAGCTTGTTAAAATATCGCCTAATGATAAGCGTGAAGATTTAAAAAACTCAGAAAATAACATAAACATCACAGCAAAAGTTATAACCAGTAGTATAGCAAAAAATGAAATCGACGTAAGGGGGTTAACAGTTGAGGAAGCAGTTGAAAAGATTGATGAGTTTATTGATCAACTGATTTATTCTGACTTTTCAACGGGTTACATTATCCACGGTAAAGGTACAGGAAAATTGGCAACAGGAATTTGGAACTACCTTAGACATGATAAAAGAATAAAAAACTACCGCTTTGGTCGACCTGACGAAGGTGGTGTAGGTGTAACCGTTGTGGAGATTTGAAGTAGCTGAGGTGAAAAAACGTGTAGAAAAAGGAAAAACTAAGATACTCAAATTAAACTGTTATATTCAAGGTATTGTCTAAAAACAGTCTCTATCGTTGTTAAAATTTCGCTGAACATTTTTGTAATTTCAAGTTACTTTGCCTTTCAAACTCAACAGTAGGTTCTATCTTGAGAAGCATATTTTCGGTATTCTCAAACATTAACGAAAAGACAAAATGTAATAGAGGCAGATTATGAAATATAAACAGGTTTGAATCTATCTATTTATGAGATTTTTTGGAACTTCTTAAAAGATATTTCAACTTTTGTTGAACAAGCAAGTATATTGCTTAACGGAATATCGATTTCTTCTATTTTTGAAACACCTCCAAACAAAAAGGCATCCGAATTTTCTTACTCAAAGTTGTATAGAAAGAACACTTGATTACATAGTCTATTACAGATGATTGATTTCACAAAACTTTGAGATTTACGTTCGTACGAATTTTTGTGGAATTGTCTTGGTTATAGAATTAATAACTGTCGTCGGTACGTCAATTGTTGTGTTAATATTTTTTAACACAAAACTTTCGAAAACAGTAGCCAAGGAAATTGATAAAATAAAGCAGATTAAAAACGAATATGGAAACATAGTTTCTACAATAGTCATAAGGAATCTTTCATAGAAAAAGTTAACGATACCTTAATCTTTTTTTCAAACCTATCGGAAATCATAACCACAAATGTTCAAGAAATCAACGCTTCGAACCAAGAACTAGAAGTCTTGTACAAAGAAATTCAAAAACTTTCATTGAAAATAAAAGAAGATTTCTATAATTTTTCACTAAGATTATCTTATATCATTGAAGAATTCAAAAAAGCAACAGGAGAGCATCTTCACCGAGTCAAATTTATTGTTGAAGAGCTGTGTGACAAACTTGTTGAAGCTGTTTATCTGAAAGAAGATATAATTTATTTTTCATCTTTACACGATATAGGTAAAGTTTTTATCTCACAATAAACACTCAACAAACCTGGGTCTACAGAAGAATTGGAAGAAATGAAAAAATACACCATTTATGCGTAGCGTATACCTAGTCATTCAAGGTTCAAAGTAGCTTCGAACACAACAAAGTATCATCTTGAAAATTACAATGTCACGGGTTATCCGTTTAGTTTAAAAGAAGATATACCACAACAGAAGATATACCACAACGTTTCGACCCAAAATTATTCCTGGATTTTAAAGAAATTATCGATTATCTATGAGCAGCCAATAGAATTGAAAAAGATATAGTTAATTCAAATGCGGAGGTGTGAGTATGGTATTTGCACTTGATATTGGAACAAGAAAAATAGCTGGACTACTTGTAGATTTGGATGAAAATGACAAAATGGTCGTTCACGATGTTGTAATAAGAGAACACGAACATCGCGCAATGCTTGATGGTCAGATACATGATGTTGAAAAGGTTGCAAAGGCAGTTTCAATCGTTAAGAGACAACTAGAGGAGAGAAACAACATAAAGTTGGATAAAGTGGCTGTAGCACTTGCAGGCCGATTTTTGAAAACTTATGTGGGTGAAAACATCGTTGAATTTGATGAACCAGTTGAAATAACAAAAGATATGATAGTACGCATAGAACTGGACGCAGTAGCAAATGCCACAGAGAATATTGAACCAAATATGTACTGTGTCGGATATTCTGTTATCAGGTACGAGTTGGATGGTATGTGGTTTAAAAAACTTGAAGGCTTGAAAGGAAAAAGTGCATATATAAAGGTTGTAGCAACATATTTGCCAAGCCATGTAGTTGAGGCTATGTTATCGGTACTCAAAAAAGTCAACCTTACGATAACACATCTTACACTTGAACCTATCGCTGCCGTTAATATAACAGTCCCTGAAGATTTAAGAATATTGAATTTGGCATTAGTTGATGTTGGAGCAGGCACGAGTGACATAGCTATATCAAAAGATGGTACAATAATTGCTTATGGAATGGTACCTCTTGCAGGTGATGAAATAACAGAAGCAATAACAAAAAAATTCTTACTTGACTTTTCGACGGCAGAGTATGTGAAAAGGAATATAGAAAATTTCGAGGTAATCAAGGTAAGAAACATTTTAGATAAAGAGAAAGAAATCACTCGTGAAGAACTGATAAATGCAATCTCCGATCCTGTGGACAAGATAACCAAAAAAGTAGCCGAAGAAATAATACAGCTAAATGGAGATAAACCTCAAGCTGTGCTTATTGTTGGCGGTGGTGCCAAAGTCCCTATATTTGCAACATACCTTGCAAAAAATCTTGAAATGGATGAAGAGGTAGTATCACTTAAGATGGCAAGAAATTTGGATTTCATTGATAACACAAATACAATACATGGAAGTGAATTCATAACTCCACTTGGAATAGGATATACTGCCTTACACAAAACAGGTGCTGTTTTTGAATCGGTAACTGTGAATGGTGAAACTACACAGCTCATAGGATTTAAAGGTACGTACACAGCATGGGAAGTACTTGTCCAATCTGGCATAGAAATGAGAAAATTAATTGGGAAACCAGGAAAGTCTATAGTTGTAGATTTAAACGGTGAACCGGTTGTCATTAAAGGTAAACTGCCCGTTCCTGCTTTGGTGAAGATAAATGGTAAAGAAGGTAATTTGCGGGATGCCGTTAGACATGGTGATATCATAGAAGTTGGGCAAGCAATTGATGGAGAAGATGCTAAAGCAACATTATACGATGTGATAAAACCTGTAAGGTTAAAATCTATGGAAAGTGAGCAGATAATTGAGTACTATCCAAAGGTCTTACTAAACAACATAGAAGTCAAGGGAAACGTTGAATTGAACGACGGAGATAAAATAAAATTTGAGAAGATAAAAATTAAGGAAATTCGAGAATTTCTCAGTAGTGATCTAATAAAGATTGAGTATTCTATAAACAATGTTTACAAAGAGACAATCGCTGGACAAGTTAAAATTTTTAAAGGCGAGTTGGAGTTATCAGATGAAAACACCGTAGAACTTGGTGACGAAATCACCTACGCTTTAGTTTTCAAATATCCTAAGGTGAGAGAATTACCTGAGATGGAGAAAATCAGTATTATTGTTAATATAAATGGTCAACCAACTTTAATTACAAAAGACGGTACACTTGTCTGGGTTAATGATCAACTTGTTTCTCCCGAATACGAAATAAGAAATGGAGACAAGATAAGGACACAGTTTATTGACAATCAAGGGTTCATCGTAGCTGATATACTCAAAGTAATTAACTTTGACCCAAGAAAAATTAAAAATTACACACTTTACAAAAACGGCAGAAAAGCTGGATTTACAGACCCGCTTGAAAATGGAGATGAAATAGTATTTGAATACGAACTAATGGAGGAAGAAGCTTAAAATATATTAGAAAGCATCCGATTACCCATCAGAGCTTTTAAAAGGTAAGGAAACCTTTCAAAAGCTCTGATTTTTTTATTTGGGTTAATTTTGAACTTTGGTTATATAATTAAAACAAGCTTAACAATGATGTTGTAACATTAAATAAAGACTCTCAACGACCACAACTTTCTGGGGAGGTGTTGTTATGAGAAGGCTTTTTATCTTCTTGCTAATTTTTGTTACGGTTATTTCCCTTGCAAAAGTCAAGATTCAATTTTGGCATGCAATGGGAGGCTGGAGAATCGAGCTAATCCAAAACATGGTCAATGACTTTATGAAGGCTAACCCGGATATCACCGTTGAAGTTCAATACGTCGGCAGTTACGAAGAAATCTTAGCAAAGACTGTGGCTTCATTGCAAGCTGGTACACCACCACATGTTGTACAACTAAATGAAATAAGTACCAAGAAGATGATTGATAGTGGTGTTATTGTACCGGTTGAAGATCTTATAAAAAAAGATCCATCTTTCGATAAAAACAAATTATTACCACAAGTAAAAAATTATTACAGTATCGGTGGTAAACTGTACTCAATGCCATGGAACAGTTCAACACCACTTCTTTTTTACAACAAAACTCTCTTCAAACAAGTAGGTTTGGACCCAAACAAACCACCAAGAACTTTCAGCGAAGTAATAAATTATTGCAGAAAACTTGTTAAGAAAGATGAAAAAGGAAACATAATAAGAACAGGCATTACATGGCCACTTTATGCTTGGTTTTTTGAACAGTGGATGGCTGAACAAAACAAGCTCTTAGTTGACAACAATAACGGAAGAACGGGAAACCCAACAAAGGTACTCTTTAACAATGATGCTGGACTGAAGGTTATGGAATTTTGGAACACGCTTACAAAAGAAGGGCTAATGATTAATACAAAGAAAGGAGATTGGACTGCCGCACGTCAACTCTTCATTTCACAAACTGTGGGTATGATTATTACTTCTACTTCGGACGTTGCTTTATTAACATCGGAAGCCCAAAAACAAGGATTCGAAATAGGAGCTGCTTATATACCTATTCCAGACGGCGTCCAAAGAGCTGGTGTTATAATCGGTGGAGGAAGCCTTTGGATAATAAAACAAAGGAACCAGGAAGAAATTGATGCAGCATGGAAGTTGGTAAAATATCTGGCAGATGTTGAACCTCAAATAGTGTGGCATAAAGGTACAGGTTATTTCCCAGTGAGACTTGAAGCAAAAGAGAAATTGGAAAAGGAAGGTTATTACAATACAAATCCACTGCACTATGTGGCTATAAAGCAGTTACTTGAAACAATTCCATCCTATGCAACCATGGGGGCTGTTGTTGGAGCTTTTCCAGAAATAAGGACTGCGATCGAGAATGCTGTAGAAAAAATGATAAATGGTCAGTTAACACCAAAACAAGCTCTCGAAGAAGCTGAAAGGGAAGCAAACAAGGCTATAAGGCAATATTTCTAAGAACTAATCTTATAAGAAAAAGATGCTGGCTTTTCAGCCAGCCTCTTTTGATGTAATTCTTATATGCGAGGTGAAATTGAATGAGAAGATGGATTCCTTATGTATTCT
>JBCNVJ010000076.1:0-1986 GCA_039630255.1 Fervidobacterium sp.
GCAATCCAAGTAGCAAATTATTTCCTTGATGCTGGAAAGATAATAGTATCGGTAAAAGATAGAAATGGTAAAATCACTGATAGGTACGTAAGTCAAGGAAACAACTATCCCAAGGTGCCAATAGCGGTTCTTGTTAACAATGGTTCTGCTTCAGCTTCGGAAATTGTAGCTGCAGCGCTTAAGGACAATAATAGAGCGATTCTTGTTGGACAAAGGACCTTTGGTAAAGGTTCTGTTCAAAGAGGATTTTCATTGAGTAATGGTGGAACAGTTTTTCTTACAATTGCTCACTATCTCACACCGTCAGGTAAAGACATACACAAAGTAGGAATAGAGCCTAACATAGTTGTTCAAGAATCTACGAATACGTCAAGGAAAGTAGAGGCTAAAGCTTATACTTTAACGGAAATGGAAGTAGACACAAACGATCCTGTAATCAAAGCTGCTCTCGAGAACATAACTAAGAACCAAAAGAAATAAGGATGTTATGAAGATTGAGTTTTACGCTGTATTTTTCTTTTTGTTATCAATAATACTTTTTTTGGTACTCATCTCACAAAAAAGAGAAATAACACAGGAGGAGGTTTTACCTTCTCCCTTTCTTTCTGTTAGAAATCCTTATCAACGCTTTATAAAACAAAAAGCTAACGAAATCAATAAGCAGTTATTTTTCTTAGAATATAACAAGTGTATACCTACCGAAATCAAAGATATGGAAGAATTGGAAGAGATTATCTTTCAGGTGCAAGATGTAAGAGCACGAAAACAAGTAATAAAGAGAGTGTGGCGATATTGGTGGGGTATTGGAATTGAAGAAGTAACGTTTAAAATAAAACACATAAGTCTTACATGGTATCCTTTCATTTACTATTCAAAGGACTCGCATTTCACTTTTGGTGAAGCGCTATACTATGCTTTAAATGGGCGAATTTCGACATTTTCAATCATGAAGTCTGACGAGAGTTTGATAAGGCTCATTGCGGAAAAATATAAAGTAGAGATAATAGACAAAAATAGATAAGCATAATTGTATTGGAGGGAGTGTCTTAGACTGAGTAAAAAGGCTTATCCAGAAATGATTAAGTCTGTTTTTGCGCTCTTATTTTTAGTGATACTTTACACATGGTCAGCCACAAAATTACACCTTAATGTTTTTATAGTTGACAGTTTAATTTTCAATTTTTTCATACTGTACGTTCCGACGCTTGTGTTTTTCTCAAGTATATTCCTAGAAACTAATGATGTTTTCAAAGAAGTTCAGAGGCTCATAGTGTATTCTTTTGTACCTGCGATTGCATTTCGCATTGGTTGGTATGGTTATTCTTTTCACTACTCTTTCGTTGTATGTTATATACTTTCGAATTTTATAAAACCACGTTTTTCAAAGAGATTCCCGATAATCATATTCAACGGCTTAATGTTGATAATATTTCTGATATGGAGGGTTGTCTAAATTGGAGAAATTTGCAAAGCTGTACGTAGAATTCATACTTAATAATTCAAAAACGGTCTTGATAGTCTTAATCATTTTGTCTGCTTGTTTAGGTCTGTACGCTGTCTTTGGATTAAAAATCAACGCTGACATAACAGGACTTGCACCTAAAGATGATCCTACATTTCGAGATATGGTTAAGTACACTTCTGAAAAAGTTACGTCCAACACACTTGTCGTAGCTGTAACTGGTGTAAAAAAGTATAATCCTGATATAATTGCTCAAGAGCTAAAAGATTTATTCGAAAAGAGTAAATATATAAATCAAGCTGAGCCTTTTGATAACCCAGAAACACTTGTTAAATATGGTATGTTATCTATAAGTGAGGGTTCAATATCTGATAGTGTGAAATATTACCAAAGTTTATTAAGTGTTGAACCCAGGACATTAGTTGATTTTCGGTTTTGGAGAAACTTGGGCTCTAGTTTATACGATTTAAATTTTTATCTCGACGAGCTTGTGAAGAAAAGTGGAATTAAAAAATATTATCTTG
>JBCNVJ010000077.1:0-4267 GCA_039630255.1 Fervidobacterium sp.
ATTATGGTGATTTCATTGTTGCTGACCTTAAGTTTGGGCTATGGTATATTCTGTTTGGATTGTATGTTTACATTATTCAAACTTGCCAGAAATGCAAAGGAGCCAGTCGTAAGAAAGCATTCAGTTATGATAATTTTATCCATTTTGTTTCCCATGATCTCTGAAATATTTTATTTTATGAAGTTGTCACCATATAACCTTGACATAATGCCATTTGCTTTGAGTATATCCTTTGTTTTCTTAAGCTTTGCGGTATTTCGTTATGGTTTATTGTACACCGATGAAATTTTAAAGGATGTTCTATTATCAGGGATAAAGGAAGGTATTATAATTTTGGATAAGAACAATAGACTCTTAGAATTTAACGTGGCAGCCAAAGAAATGTTTGAACAACTGAATTTAAATTTAAAAGGAGAAGAGCTTTCTAAGATTATTCCTATCAGAGAATTCTTGTCAAATAACACTGAAGAGATAGAAATAGAAGTTTTTGGAAAGAAAAAATACATAGAAATAAGCAAATTTGAAATCACCGACAAGAGAAAATTAGTTGGAAAGGTATTAATAACAAGAGACGTAACCAAAAGACGTGAGTTATCTATTCAGTTAGAATATTACGCCTCACATGACTATCTCACAGGAATATCAAATAGAAGAATGGTGTTCAATTTTATACAAAAGCAATTTGAGTTTGCAAAACGCTATAAAAGAAAATTTTCTATAATGATAATGGACATTGATCACTTTAAGAGAATAAATGATACTTATGGTCATCAAACCGGCGATAAAGTGCTCAAACACATTGTAAAACTTGTGGAAAAGCGACTGAGAAGTTCTGATATAATTGGAAGGTATGGAGGAGAGGAATATATAATAGTTCTTCCAGAAACCGACGCATCGCATGGGAGATTATTAGCTGAAGACTTAAGAAATATGATCTATAATTCAGAATTTGATTATAAAGGAGTAAAAATAAAAATAACCGCTAGCTTTGGCATTTCGGAATTTGATTTTAACGAAGTTAATCTGACAGTGGACGAATTGGTAAAGCGTGCTGATATCGCTCTTTACCAATCAAAGAGCTCAGGACGGAATCGTGTTTCAGTATACGGTGAAGCAAACTGAAAAATCTAAGATATTAATGAAGGCAAACCACCAACTCTGCTTCAATTATTTTTCGTCGACCGTTGAAAGCTCAGTAGAAACAGCTGAGAACTTGGCTTTAAATATCGTGAATATGATAACAATACCAGTTATGACCAAAAAGATAGAAGGATAAAATATAAGTTTGTAATTTCCGAACTTGTCTTTTACTAATCCTGACAACGTATTTCCAAAAATTGCTCCTAAACCGTAGGCTGTAAACATTAAACCATAATTTTGTGCAAAACGCTCTATCCCAAAGTACTTTCTTGTCAAATAAGGTGCGATCGCAAGCCAACTTCCGAAATTAAACCATATCAATGATAGTGATGAAAAATAAATTACTACTTGCTGTTTCTCTAAGAACAAACCAAGTAATAACGATATCAAAATTAAAATATATGAGCCGGAAACTACGATTATCTCATCTACTTTGTCAAGTATAAAACCAACTAACAGCCGACCAATAGCATTAAATACAGCAAATATAGATATGAAAACAGAAATGCTCTCCATCGAAAGTCCAACTATCTCCAACCCAATTTGAGAACTTATGCCTATGAACATTAGTCCAATTAAAGTTGCAAAAAAGAATAATAAATAAACAGCCTGAAATTCACTATTTTTTGCGATGGATTTTGAAGTTTTTTGTTTTTGAGCACTTTTTGTATCGATTTTGAAAGATTCTAATGAAGCACCGTAAATAAGGTAAGTTGTAAACAATACTCCGAAAGCTATTAAGCTGTACAACTTCAATGCATTGAAAACTCCTACCATCTTTATCAACGTGGTGTATAAAGGAGCGCTGATCAATGGAGATATTCCAAAGCCAGCTAACACAAATCCAGACAGTGTACCTTGACTCTTTGGAAAATACCTTGCGATAATAGTAAGCGGGACATTATAACACAATCCGACACCACTTCCCACAACAATTCCATACCAAAATACTAATGTATAGAATGTTTTGGATTGACCAGCCAAGAAATAACCTAAACTAACAAGGAGAGCTCCCAACAAAAATGTTCTTCTTATCCCCATAACCTTTTGGAAAACACCACCCAATGGCATAAAAATAGCGTAAAGCATGAGAAATATCATAAATGGTAAATTACTTTGAAATGATGTCAGATTTAAAGCTTTCTCTAACGGAGTCTTCACAACACTCCATGAGTACACGCTTCCAAGTACCATGAACGAAACAAAGTTAAAAATAAGCATTGAAATACTCTTCCAGCTGTTGCTCACTTTCTCATCCTCCTTGCTCACTTCTTAACCTAGAAAACAATAAGATTTTTCCGTGCTAATTATAGCCTACGTTAATTCTTTTTTCAATCTTAGAATTCTTAGAATTTAGAATGTTTAAGCTTCCAGTTTAAAGTCATAGTATTTTAGATGAAACATCAAACCATTCAAAATTTTTGACAGAATATAATACAGTATGATAAAATTTTGTAGAGTTTTAGCGTGTTCTTGAGAAATGTGAGTATATTCAAAGGCTGGTTGTCCAAAATGAAGAAAACGATCCTAAATAAAGCAAGAAAAATTGCTCTGGTTTCAGTTGGTTTTCTTTCTCTTTTCTTGGGAATAGCGGGAATATTTCTACCAATTTTGCCTACAACTCCATTTCTACTTATCTCTGCATGGGCTTTCTTAAAAACATCGCAAAGGTTGTTTTATTGGCTTGTTAATCACAAATTACTTGGAAGATACATCAGAGATTACTTAATTCATAAAAAGCTTCCAGTTAAAACAAAGTTGATTTCGATTGTAACATTGTGGACGGTGATTTTGACAACTGCAATTTTTCTGGTGGAAAACGTTCTTGTCAAAATCCTTCTATTAATAATAGCTATTGGTGTAACTTTACATCTACTCGGTTTGTGATATTTATAGAAAAGGTGATAATATGAGAAAGCAATTGGAAAAAGAAAAAAAGATAATCCTATTCTCAGTTGTAATGACTGTTCTCTCATCGGTACTTGGGATTGTATTCGGCATGACTTCTAAATCGCAAGTCATTTTGTTTGACGGATTATATTCACTCGTAAGTCTCGTCCTGTCGTTGACTTCGTTTTACACTGCAAAATTCATGGCAAAAAATGACTGGAAAAAATATCCATTTGGAAAAGCAGCTGCCGAACCATTAGCAATGATATTCAACTACAACGTATTAATATTCTTGGCGTTAGAATTTACAATTGAAAATATAGGCATACTACTTAAGGGTGGAAGAAGAGTCGAAACCGATGTTGCTATTACTTATTCTTTGATTACTACTTCTTTGTGCGCGTTTACATTTTTTATCTTGAACGCCTTGGCAAAAAGAAAAAACTCTGGACTTTTAAATGTTGAAGCCGATGGTTGGCTTTATGATACACTAATAAGCTTATCAGTCTTGATAACATTTTTCATTGTGGACAATCTTTCAAAGAGAGGATTGTTTGTCAATTATCTGCGATTTGTTGATCCTGCCATTGTGATTGTTATTTCAGTGGTTTTTATAACGAAATCCATCAAAATAATCTTAGAATCTTCAAGAGAGATACTGGATGTTTCCCCCGAAGATGAATTAAGAGACAAGTTAGAAAGTATTGTTGAAGATATTGAAGAAGAGTATAAAATAAAAGAATCATTTCTTAGAGCATCACAGGGAAGGAGGATCATTTGGGTTGAAATAGATTTTGTAGTTGATGACAATTCCTTAGTAAAAACTGTTAAAGATGAAGATGAAATCAGGGAGAAGATTTACAGTGCCTTAAAAGAGGTAAAATGTGATAAGTGGATAACAATTTCATTTACAACCAAACGTAAATGGGCAAAATGATTAATTTTATAAAGTACAATCGTTCGTATTGACAATTTTGCGTTTAAGCTGTAGTATTATTCAAAAGAACAATTGTATACTCTCGGGGCAGGGTGAAATTCCCGACCGGCGGTATAGCCCGCGAGCCTTCAGAAATGAAGGTTGATCTGGTGAAATTCCAGAGCCGACGGTGAAAGTCCGGATGGGAGAGAGTATACTGGTGTATCTGTACGTTAAATTTACTAGAAATAATGTCATATCTTCATGCCCCGAGAGTTTTTCTCGGGGCTTTTGTTATTAATAATTATTTCATAGTGAGGT